>QAMI01000026.1:45367-56106 GCA_003150395.1 Candidatus Gastranaerophilales bacterium
GCTGCCGGGTCTGTGCTTTATTATAAAAAAGTTTACACAATTGAATAAAAAGGCAAAAAATATTTTTTCCGTTTTTTAGGATGAATAAATATGGATGACAACTTTTTCAAAGGCAATATAAAAAGACTCAATGATTATGATTTAAATATTCTCAATGACAAATCTTTTCCCGAGGTTGACGATGAGTCGCTGCGTCTTGAAATGCTTATTAATGAAAAAGAAGAAGCTCTTGCTAACATCAATAGCAAAATAAAAGGCCGCGAATTAATCGGAAAACTTCTTGATGTTATGGAATTAAAAATTCAGGCAAAAGAACTTGAAAATGAAATAGCAGAATTAAAAGAAGAGTTTGCGAGAAATAATTTTAAGCTGCGCCTAAAACCACAAAAGAAAAAAGAAAAAAAGAAACTTCCGCTGATAATTAGATTTCAGCGCTTTGTTTCGCGTAAACTGTTTGCAAAAATTTCGAAAAAATTCAAATCAATAGCTGACCTTGGAGATTCTCTGGATACACTTGCAAGTATAAACGAAAATGTAGATGAACTTATAGCAATGAAAGTTCCTTACGGTGAAACAAAAGCGAACTATGAAAAATTAACCAATTACCTTTACCGCGCAAACAGAATTCATTCTGAAATAGCAAGAAAAATGTATATGAAAAAATGATTGAGAGAATAATGGATTGCGTTTCATTAAATGTAACCTTTCATTACTTACAATAATCTTGACATAAATATTAAAATATATTAAGATTAACCTGAAATTAGGAGGATTTAAGATATGTCTGATACTTTGCAACCATTGAACTGCCCGGCTTGCCATAAAGAAATGAGAAAGGTTTTTGTTCCTGCAGAGGGAATAAATGTTGATATATGCGTCGACGGATGCGGCGGAATATTTTTTGACAACAGAGAATTTACAAAATTTGACGAAAAGGCAGAAAATATTGATGAAATTTTAAAAGCAGTTGAAGGCAAGCAGTTTGAACCTGTGGATGAAAGCCTTCCTAGAACTTGCCCTGTTTGCGGTTCAAAAATGGTCAAAAATTATGCAAGTGCAAACCGTCAAATTCAAATTGACGAATGCTACAGCTGCGGCGGTAAGTTCCTTGATAACGGCGAACTTCAGGCTATACGCGCTGAATTCGAAACAGAAGCGGAACGTTCAGCAGCTACAATGCGTGAATTATATGATACTGTCGGTGTAAAACTCAGAGCGATGGAAGATGAACAAAAAGAAGCAAACGCAAAACGTTCTCCATTAAACAAACTTTTCAGAGCTATGATTTACGGCAGTAAGTCCGGAATTTAACTAAATTAATCCTCTAACAGAAACATAAAATACACTTTTTGTACCTGTTATCTATTTGTATTCTATTGCAAAATATTGTATAATAAAATAGATAGCATGTAATAGGTGTGGTTATGAAGAAGTTGGATGATAAGGATAGCAAAACAGTTAGTGATGGCAAAAAAATAATTAAACATGCTCTGAATTCTTTAAATGCTGAAAATATTGCTCAGGCAAAAGAAGATTTTATAAACGCTATGAATATCTTCAAAAGTAAAAATTCAGTTGAGTATATTTCTGTGTGTTTAAGTTTTTTGGGGCTGACAGATTATATAGTTGACAGAAATAATTACAGAAATTCACTTGCATTGATTCATGACGGTGCATATATGGCTGACTATTCAAATTCAACAACTGCAAAACTTGTTAATGAATTTGTTTCCGGAAGTATTTGTTTTGCGGAGAAAAATGACAAAGTTGCTCTTCTTCATTATGAAAATGCTAAAATTTTTGCACTGGAAGAAGACGAATTTGGTCTCTTGAATTATATTTTAGGCCGCATAAAACAACTTAAAACAGGAAGCGATTTTACAATTCCTGTTCAGAATGATCCGCTTGTATCGCTTGTGAAAATCGGGCGCTCAATTACAGCTTTGACTGATATAAACGTGCTTTTGAAAGTAATTGCAGAAGAAACTAAAAATGCAATGCAGGCTGATAGATGCACGGTGTTTATTTATGACAAAGAAAGAAATGAAATCTGGTCAAAAGTTGCATTAGGCATGGACAGTCAGGAAATCCGATTTCCTGCTGATAAAGGGCTTGCAGGATATGTTGTTAAAACCGGAGAAACTCTAAATATAGCTGATGCTTATAACGATTCAAGATTTAATAAAGATGTTGACTCAAAAACCGGTTACAGAACAAAAACCATTCTTTGCATGCCGATAAAAAATAATAACCAGGAAATAATCGGAGCATTCCAGGTTTTGAATAAAGCAAACGGAGTTTTCACAAAAAATGATGAAGATTTGCTTGTTGCAATCGGCGGCAGTGCAAGTATCGCACTTGAAAACGCACAGCTTTTCGAACAGCAGAAACAGCTTTATAAAGAGCAAAAACAACTGTTTGAAAGTTTTATAAATACTCTTGCCTCCTCAATAGATGCGCGCGATAAAATTACAGCTGGTCATTCTACCCGTGTTAAACTTTATGCAATGCTTCTTGCAGATGAATTAAAGCTGGATGAAAAAACAAAAGAACTTATTGAAAAAGCCGCAATTCTTCATGATATTGGCAAAATCGGTATTCGTGACAGTGTCCTTCAAAAAGAAGGAAAACTTACGCCTGAAGAATACAGCCATATCCAGGAACATGTGAAAATAACACACAATATTCTTGATAATATCAGTATGTCGAGCGATTTCAGGATTATCACTGAAATTGCCTGCTCTCACCATGAAAAATACGACGGAACAGGTTACTACAGACATCTTAAAGGTGAGGATATTCCATACGGCGGAAGAATTCTGGCAGTTGCAGATGTTTTTGATGCCATAACTTCTCGCCGCCATTATCGTGATAAAATGCCGATTAAGAATGTTATTGATATTTTGATTAAAGATTCCGGAACACATTTTGATAAAAATCTTGTTGATGTATTTTTGAAAATCTCATGCGACAAAATAATAAAAGTATTTCTGACAGAAAATCATAACAGCTTCAAGCCTGAAGATTGTGAAACCCTTAGCAAATACAATCTCAGAAATATTTTTGATTATATCGTTAACGAAAATGTAAATTCTGAACAACAAGGTATTGTAGATTTGTTTAATTACTATTATTCTGGTAATATACAGAGCTAGGGGATTCGTGTTTTGATAAAAAACAGAATAAAGTTAACATTATTAATATTACTTTTGTGCAGCAATGCAGGCGCATGGGCGCAAAATCCCTATGCAAGAATTCAGCCGGCAAATCCATTATCCGGGTCACCTTCCGTTGATTTGACATTTATAGAGCCTAAAAAAGCTACACTTAGTAAAAATGATATTTATAATCAATATGCAATTGGGCTTAACAGATTTATGCAGAGCAATGTGAGAGCGGCTTATGCAGATTTTAATGTTTTAATAGAAAGTATTAGCCAGAGTGATTATGCATACCTGCAGCTTGCTACAAAAATGGCAGATATAGGATTTTTTAATCTTGCGGAGCTTGCTTTGGGAAAAGTTCGGGACAAAGATATCTCAAATCTTTTAAATGATGAAATAAAACGTTTCTATTTCCCTTCTGCAAAACTTTCTAAATCAGATGAAGTTTATCTGGGAGAAATTTTTTCAAATATCATCTACAACGACCAAAGCCGTGAAGCTACAGCCGAACTTGTTAAAAATACTTTTTTAATGCAGGGAAGCGATTATGCGAACTATCTTGCGGCACTGGGGTACTTAAAATCCGGTAACAATGACGCGGCTTTAAAATATGCAGACACGGCAATTGCCAAAAATCCGCAAAATATAAATTACAGTAAACTTAAAGCTGAAATTCTTTCACAGGGTAAAAAGCCCCAAAATGCTTTGAAAATTGTTAAGGCAATAAAGCAGCAGCCTCTTCTTACAACAGAATACGCAAACAAAGTTAATTCGCTTGAACAATATATTCTTTTCAAAGTTCAGAAGAATGAAAGTTTGAAAAATTATCATCTTGGATATTATTATTATTACGAAAAAGAGTTGAACAAAGCTTTGAAAACTCTTCAAAGCGCCGGTTCAAACAAGAAAAAAACAAACCGCGAAATTTATGCATTGCTGTCACGTGTATATTTTGACATGAAGGAATTTGAAAAGGCTCAGGATATTGCCCAAAAAGCTTACAAACTGGATAAGAACAATGTAACTGCATTGTTGGTTTTGGGTGACATAAGTTATAGAAACAAGGATTACAAAACAGCACTGAAATATTATGAACGGGCGGCAGATAATGAAAGAAATTCTTCTATTCCCCTTGTAAAAACAGCTGAAACTTATCAGATGCTTCAAAAAGATAAAAAAGCAAAGGAGATTTTTGCAAAAATTTTAAAAAATAGTTCTGATTGTTCTGAAGCTTATTATTACATGGCGCTTTATGACAAAGACAGAGAAGTGCCGTACTTAAAAAAATCTTTGGCATTAAATCTTACATACAAAGATGCATGGATTGATTTGGCCAGGGTTGAAATAGAAAAACAGAATTTACGCCAGGCAAAGATTTATCTTGCAATTGCCGGGTATATTGACGAAAATGATTTTAGATATTATTATTATCAAGGGTTGATTGCAAAAGCTGAAGGTTTTACCAAAGATGCGAATATAAATTTTCAAAAAAGTCTTAAGCTAAATCCTGATTACAGCCCTGCAAAAGAGGAACTCAGTATATGAAAATAAATATCCTTATTGTAGAAGATCATGAATTAACGAGATTTGGCCTCAAAACAACTTTTGAGGGCGTTGATTATGTTGAAAATATCTACGAAGCTGATTCAGCAGAGAAGGCGCTCGAAATTTTTAATGAACATCCTTTAGATGTTGTTGTTATGGATTTGGGACTTCCTGGCATGAACGGTATTGAGGCTACTAAAAAACTGCGTGAATCTAATAAGGATGTTAAAGTAATTATTCTTACATCGCATAATGATGAAAAAGAAGTATTAAACAGCTTAAAAGCCGGAGCAAATGCATATTGTTCAAAAGAAATTAACCCGCAAAGGCTTGTTGCCGTGGTTCAATCAGTTGCCGACGGCGCTGCCTGGTTTGACCCGAGTATTGCGCATATTGTTTTAAAAGCTTCAACCAGTTCACGCAATTTTGATACCGAAACCAGCAGCAAAAATTACGATTTGACTTCACGTGAGAAACAAATCTTGAAACTTATGACTGAGGGCTATTCAAATATGGAAATTGCCCAGCTTTTAGTTATAAGTATTAATACTACAAAAGCCCATGTAGCAAGCATTCTGCAAAAACTTGAAGTTGATGACAGACTGCAGGCTGCCCTGAAAGCCCTTAAAAATAATATTGTGTAAAGGAATTAAGATGTCTTCCCCTGCAAATATTTTGTTAGTCGACGATAATCCTAAATACTTGAAAGATGCACTGCCTTATTACGGGTATAATGTTCGTGTTGCAATAGACGGCTTACAGGCGCTTGAAATTTTAACAACCGAAAAAAATGATTTTGATTTGGTTTTATTGGATGTTATGATGCCTAATATTGACGGCTGGCAAACTTTAAAAGCTATTAGAACCCACAATAAAACAAAATATCTTCCTGTTATAATGATTACAGCAGTTTCAGAAGAACAGAAAGTCATTGCTGGATTAAGAAACGGTGCAGATGATTATATAACAAAACCTTTTGTACTTCCAAACCTTTTGGCACGTATAGAAGCTGTTTTACGCCGAAACGAATGGGCAAAACAACAAAATGTAAAACCAGAAATCAGTTTTAAATCACATGAAGCTTTACAAACTCTGACATCACGGGAACGCGAGGTCTTGACATTAGCCGCAAAAGGTGCAAATAATAGAGATATCGCCGAAAAATTAGTTTTAAAAGAGGTAACAGTAAAGAGTCACCTCAATAGTATCTTTAAGAAACTGAACGTAGCAAGCCGGACTCAAGCAGTATTACTGGCGATGCAGATGGATTTGATTAAGAATTAATATAAAAATATACATAAGGAGAATAAAATGATTGATTACACGAAAGAAGAATTAGTCGAATTATTACAAAAATATCCCGAAAAATTTAATGAATGGAAACTCGAACAGGAAGAAGTTGACTTAAGTGAAGTTGATTTTTCCGGAATAAACCTTGCAGAAATAGATTTTACTGATGTTGATTTAAATTCAAGTTCATTTGCGGACTGTGCATTATCTTTTGTAAAATTCAATAATGCTGACTTAACCTCAGTTGATTTTACACGTGCAAGAGTCATTGAATGCGACTTTACAGATGCACTTTTGAATGGTGCCGATTGTAGTTATGCAGAAATGACTTACTGCAACTTTACTGATGCAGATATGGCAGGGTGTATATTTTCTGAAAGTGATTTAAGCAATTCTGACCTGTCAGCCTCTGTAAACCTTCATGCTTGCCGTTTTGACGAAGATACGGTTTGGCCTGACAGCGAATTAATGCCGGAAGGGTTTGATGCACAATACAGCGATGACCTGTCTTCTTTAAAAGATGATGAGGATTCTGTTGTAGGAGATTATTAATTCCTATTGTAAAATTTTTGAAATTTGATATAATTAAAAATGTGCAGTCAAAGCTGCACATTTTAATTACATAAATAAGGAGCTAAAAGTATGAAAAAACAGACTATGATTGGATTTTCGGGGGGGGGGGGCACCCAAAAATAACGCTCCTGTAAGGTTTTTAGCCTTGTTGTCTAAAGTCTTAAGTAAGCAATTTTTATTTCCAAAAGCTTCGTTTACACTTGCGGAAGTATTGACAACACTTGGCATAATAGGAATTGTCGCTGCAATGACTATGCCTGCTTTAATTGCTAAGCATAAAAAAGTAGTTCTTGTGACAAGGTTAAAGAAGGTTTATAGTGTTACATCGAATGCAATAATGTTGTCTGAAGCTGAGAATGGCTTTATAAAATACTGGGATTTCGGTACTGAATACTCCCGTGATAACCTTAAGCGCGTGGTTGATACATATTTAAAACCTTATTTTAAGACTATTAGTACAGTTGAGAGTAAAACAGATAATGGTTCATATAACACATATGGATTTACACTTTCTGACGGTACTACTCTTCTTTTTAGTCTGGATGGGTCTATTAATTCTGGAAAGTCTCCGGCAACAATAATGATACTTGCTGATTTTAAAGGTCGTAAGGCTTCGAATAATAAAAAGGATCTTGATTATAGCAGAGACAATTTTGAAATGGAGATTTCTAAATACAGAGGAAAACTTCGTTTCTTTACCTGGGCTAGCCAACCTTATGCTTCAACATATACTCGGGAAGAGCTTATTAATCATTCTAAGTATGGATGTAATCCTTCTATTCCTAAATATCATCGGTATAATTGCGGTGCTTTGATACAATATGATGGATGGAAGATACTAGAGGATTATCCTTGGTAATTTTCGGATATCAGCCAAAAGAGTGAGCGAATTATTCCTGTAAACAAAAAAGCCGGTATTAACCCGGCTTTTTTTGTTTATAAACCTAATTAACATTAGCACTTAGACAATTTTGTTCGTAGTGAAGACTTTCGCTGAATTTGTTCAGCCTTGTCATAACATCTTTAAACATCGGAATGGGAAGACTTTGTTTTCCGTCAGAAAGAGCATTTTCAGGATCATGATGAACTTCTATCATTATTCCGTCTGCTCCGACAACAAGCCCTGCTTTTGCCATAGGTTCAATCAAATATCTCTGGCCTGTGCCGTGGCTCGGGTCAACAATAATCGGAAGATGTGAGTACTTCTTGATTACCGGAATTGAAGCAATATCCATTACGTTTCTTGTGAATGCGCTGTCAAAACTTCTAATACCTCGTTCGCAAAGGATTACATTTCGGTTTCCCTGATACATAATGTGCTCGGCAGCAAGCAAAAATTCTCTTATTGTGCTTGCAAGACCGCGTTTCAAAATTACAGGTTTGTTAGAGCGGCCTACAGCCTGTAAAAGCTTGAAATTCTGGACATTTCTGGCGCCAATCTGCAAAACATCTACATAATCGCACATCATATCTAAATCTGAAGCGTCCATTACTTCAGAAACGGTCAAAAGGCCGGTTTCTTCACTTGCGCGTTTGAGGTATTTCAGAGCTTTTTCACCGTAACCCTGAAAGTCGTATGGGGATGTTCTTGGCTTGAAAGCTCCGCCGCGCAAAAATTCACATCCCATTTCCTTTGCAGCAAGCGCAACTTTTAAAAGTCCGTCATAATCTTCTTCAACCGAACAAGGCCCAACCATTGACACAGGTTTGTTGTTTCCGCCGATTTTAACTCCGTTCGGAAATTCAATTACAGTATCCTCATTCTGGCTGTCACGAGAAGCAAGTCTGTAGGGTTCTCTTATGACTTTAACTTCTTTTACACCTTCAAATGCAGAAATTCTTCCGGGCGTAATTGTTGTTTTGTCGCCTAATGCATCAATGACTGTGTGAACTTCACCTTCGTTGCATCTTACTTTGAAGCCGTTTTCTTTAAGTAAATCCAAAACTTTTTGTATATTTACTTTGGTGGCTGTGCGCTCCATTATAATAATCATCTTTTTCTTCTCCTCGGGGTTTCATAAAATATTGCGCTACCAGTGTAGCATAAAGATTTTTTTTTATCAATTTTCAATTAATTTTCTTTTTAAATCTTTAGCGGGGAAGTATCCAGGTAAGATTTTTAAGCAATTATCAATAGCTTTTAATGCTTTTTCGCGGTTGTCTTCTGCAATATAAACATTAGCCAGTAAAACATGAAGCTCGGGGTCTTGATAAAAATAATTTTTTGCTCTTTCAAGAAAAAATTTTCCGTAAGAATAAAGCTCATTGTTCCAAAATACACGTCCGATATATTTGTGGGTTTCAGGGTTGACAGATGAAAACATGTCAGCGTATTTTATAATTTCTTCGACAAATTCACCTTTTTCGTAATTAATCAAAAGATTTAAATCAATTTCAAGAAAATTTCTGATATCAAAATAAGTAGGATAAGGTGTTTGTTTTTCAAGAAGGATTTTTGAGATTATTTTCCCCCATCTTGCGCGGGTTTCGCGTTCCTGAATTCCGGTGAAAAGTTTTTCTGCCTCAGTCAATTTTCCTGTTAAAAGTTTGCAGTATGCAAGTTCAAGAGGAAAATTATTTTTTTCAAAAAAACTTTGACATTCGTCATCAGCGGCGAATGTCAAAAGAGTATTTTTAGCTTTTTCATAATTGTAAAACAAATTATTTGTCATCTGAAGTATTAAAGTCTAAATTGTTCATCATAGAACTCATCATCATTGCCTGAATAACCTGCGGGTCGACATTTTGTGCACCATCTCTTGTTCCGGCCTGCATCATGTAGGGAAGCATTTGTGTCATAGGATCATTATTGTTATTTTGATTGTTCCCGAGCATCATGCTCATTTGCGCCATCTGCGGATTGTGATAAGCCGTCGGTGCAGAAGGTTGAATTGAAACAGTCATACCGGCCTGCCTCAGCGTATTTATAGCTGAAACAATTTCGTCGTTTGAAACGTTACCGTCAGCCAGTGCAATTTTTTCGCCTGTGATTTCATAACCAGAATGTTCTTTATCAAACTCTTTAATCTGTTGAACATCTTCAGGTGGAAGTTCTGGTTTTCTGTTAATATTTTTCTGAATATTTTCAAGGTCTTTCAACTTCATCTGATCTTTTAATTCCGGTGAGAATCCGTCGCCATATGGTGCATTAATAAATTCATCAAGCGGATCGGGTTCTTCTTCCTGCATAATTGCTGCGGTTGCTGCACACAAAGGGCCGCCTGTCATACAGTCTCTGCCCTTTGCGGCAAGAGTCATAAGCCCTTCGCCAGGGTTTAGAGTTATAACTTTTTCGTAAGCTTCAATCGCACCGTCTGAATCTCCGAGATTAGCCAGCGTCATTGCTAAATAGTAAAATGCTTTTGCATCTTTTGGATTTTTTTCCAGATATGCGAAAAGTTCCTGAGCAGCTCCGGTGTAATTCGCCTTTTTATAATTTTGAACGGCATGGTTTAGGGTTGGTTTCGGGTATAAGCTCGGGTCGTAATCAATCGCTGAAGTATTAACAGGGGGGACAAGCTCTTTCTGCACAGGGATTGTTTCCTTGCTTATTACATTGCCGGGCTTTGCTGCAAAAGACGTTCCTGCTGTCGCCAAAACAATCATTGCTGCCAGTAATAGTGCTGATTTTTTATTCATCTTAATCATCCTTTTCCTAATTTTAATGAATTTTTTAATAAAATCAATCTGATAGGACAAATTGATTTATTATATTATATACCCATTTTTAAAAATATACACTAATATAAATATATGAAATTAATTATTTGTGTTTTTAAACATGTGTCTTTTTTTATAAAGGATTACAAAGAAAAGTACAATTAAAACTGTAACGCCCAGAATAACCCATTCTATATATTGTTTAATCATGGGGCCAAAAAGCATGAGTACAATGCTTACAAGATAAAAGCGCATTCCTCTGCCGAGAAAACTTGCCAGCATGAATTTCCAGAAGTTCATATTTAAAATTCCGCTTGCAATTGTGAAGATTTTGTATGGGATTGGCGTAAAAGCGGAAAAAAATACTGCCATAGAACCGTATTGTTCATAAAGTTTTTCAACGTGGTCGAACTGTTCGTGTTTATTTCTAAAGAGAAAATTAAAAACCGGTCGCCCTCCGAATTTTCCTATAAAATATCCGAAGGCACCGCCAAAAGCTGATGCAAT
>QAMI01000026.1:58977-76860 GCA_003150395.1 Candidatus Gastranaerophilales bacterium
GGGATTGTTTCCTTGCTTATTACATTGCCGGGCTTTGCTGCAAAAGACGTTCCTGCTGTCGCCAAAACAATCATTGCTGCCAGTAATAGTGCTGATTTTTTATTCATCTTAATCATCCTTTTCCTAATTTTAATGAATTTTTTAATAAAATCAATCTGATAGGACAAATTGATTTATTATATTATATACCCATTTTTAAAAATATACACTAATATAAATATATGAAATTAATTATTTGTGTTTTTAAACATGTGTCTTTTTTTATAAAGGATTACAAAGAAAAGTACAATTAAAACTGTAACGCCCAGAATAACCCATTCTATATATTGTTTAATCATGGGGCCAAAAAGCATGAGTACAATGCTTACAAGATAAAAGCGCATTCCTCTGCCGAGAAAACTTGCCAGCATGAATTTCCAGAAGTTCATATTTAAAATTCCGCTTGCAATTGTGAAGATTTTGTATGGGATTGGCGTAAAAGCGGAAAAAAATACTGCCATAGAACCGTATTGTTCATAAAGTTTTTCAACGTGGTCGAACTGTTCGTGTTTATTTCTAAAGAGAAAATTAAAAACCGGTCGCCCTCCGAATTTTCCTATAAAATATCCGAAGGCACCGCCAAAAGCTGATGCAATCGTGCAAATTGTAGCATAATATAAAGATTTTTCAGGCTTTGCCAAATCCATTGAGATTAAAAGAATATCCGGCGGCGGAACAAGGAAAAAGCTTTCGATAAATGAATTCAAGGCTAATCCCGGAACGCCTAAGCTTTGAAACAAAGCATTAATTTTTACAAGAATTTCATGCATAATTTCTCTCCCAAAATATTGTAGCATGGACATGATTTTGGGAAAAGGCGAAAAATTTTTCTCTCCCTTTCGGGGAGAGACTAAAAGTGAAAAGTGATACGTGAAAAGTTCGTTACATAATAGAACTTAGTCGCAAATCCGACAATTATAGCATTACGAAATGAACTTATTCGCTTATTCACCTATTTACTTATTCACTTTTATACCCTGTCTTCCTTCCAATGCCGGCCTGTTAATTTCATCACTGTCTCATACTGAATTTGCAGCCGCAGTAGTTCTGCCGGTAAAGTTCAAGAGAGTTCGCGATTTTATTCGTCTTTAAAAACCCGTCTTTCTTTTTAAAATCTATAGCTTCAAAATTTAAATCATATTGAGAGGCAATTTTCGTGCCTATGTCGGAAAGCTTTTGAAAATTTTTATGCGGGCTTATGACAATTGAGGTTGTGAAGTTTTTAATCCCTAAATTTTTTGCTTTTTGC
Organism: Candidatus Gastranaerophilales bacterium; assembly: GCA_003150395.1. Lineage (GTDB taxonomy): Bacteria > Cyanobacteriota > Vampirovibrionia > Gastranaerophilales > Gastranaerophilaceae > Scatenecus. Next base: position 60,266 of record QAMI01000026.1, read on the forward strand.
GCTGTTTTTTCAAGCCTAAGCGAAAAACATTTATCACATCTTAAGCCTTTTTCGGGTTCATTTTCAAATCCTTTTACATATTCGAAAAATTCATCCGGTTCATATTTTTCTTCAATAAGTTCAACGCCGAAATGTTTGCATAAAGTTCTTTGAGCTTCAAGCCTTTTTTCGTATTCCTCCGCAGGGTGAATGTTTGGATTATAAAAATATACAACAACTTCATATCCCGCATCTTTCAAAAAAGATACGGGATATGAAGAACATATTGCACAGCAGGCATGCAGAAGAATTTTAGAAACCGCGTTTTTCTGCTCCTGCTTCGATAAGAATTCTTTTGAGTTCACTGTAAGGTTTTATCCCCATGTATACTGTACTTCCGATAACGGTTGCTGGTGTTCCGTTAATTCCTTTTGCTGTTCCAAGTTCGATATCATATTCGATTTGTTTTTTGACTTCGAAACTTTCAGCATCTTTTTTAAGCTTTTCTGTGTCAAGCCCGATTTTTTCTGCAATCTTAAGAATTTCTTCATCAGTATTTGGCTGTTTTTCAAAGAAAAGAGAATTAATATCCCAGAATTTCCCTTGTTTCTCAGCGGCCAGAGCATATCGTGCCATCTGGCATGCACCTATGTGGAAGGGCTGTTGCAGATATTTGTTGCATTCCGTATCAAGCGGAAGATTTTTGTGAATAATCTTTACATTCTTTAGCTCTTTTGCAGCCTTATGAATCATAATGTTGTATGCGCTGCATATCGGACATCGATAATCCGTGTAAGAATAAACAATTACTTTACCGTCTTTATCGCCCAAAACATTACCGGAAACAGCATATTTATTGTGTTTTGTGTTGACAAATTCTCCAAATTCTTTTTTAGATTTTACTTGAGGCGTGAATTTGTATGATAACGTTGCCCAGCTTAAAAATCCTGTTGCGGCAAGCGCTGCAATGATAAATGCAATTAAGTATTTTTTAATTTTTAATGCATCTAGAAAGTCAACAACACTATTTTTGAAAGCTTTTATAAATCCGCCGTTTTTCCAGTCTGCCGCAACAAGTGCTATCAAAAGGTTTAACACATATGTAAAGGCGCAGAGTATGCATAATTTTTTGATTTCAAAAAGGCTCAGGCAAAGCAGAACCATGCTGATTGTAAACGAAATCAGTCCGAGCGCTGCTATGTAATCAAGCGGATTTTTAAAGACCTCCAGAAATTTTAAAAGTTTGTAGTTTTTTAATTTTGGTGCAAATAGCAGCATAATAATGAATGAATACAAAAACAGACCCCAATAAGCAAGCGGAACGCCAAAGAATTGAGATTCGGTTGTTTTTGCAATTCCGTCGCAGTCGATGAAGTTGCTGATTGAACAGAAACTCGGCAAAGCGTACGGATTAAAGTTTGCATTGTAATAAATAATTGCCAGTTTAATTGTTGTTAAAAATCCTATAAAAGTAAGAATTAATATAACAATCTTTTTCACTAAAGGTGATTTGTTTTCATTTTCCATAACTATTTCTCCTATCCGGTAAACTTATTTTACAATTATTTAAAAGTTAAATCAATAGGAAGAAAAGGGGATTTTTTCTTCCCGCAGAAGATTGGGGTGAGCAGATTTGGTGCTTTAAATATCTTAACAGCGTGGAATTTAATGAATATGTGTGATATTATGTTTTTGAAATTTTTACTAAATTTCTCAAACAGACTTAACCTCGCTTATTTAAATATTGCGGGAAGGTTTAAAAAATGAAGAAGAATATTTTCGATTTATACATGAACAAGCTCCTGGAATTACCGCTTTGGATTAAGCAGGCGATTTACGTGAAGCTAAAAGAGGATATAAAAAAGCGCAATTGTGCAAAAATACTTGAAATAAAAGAAGAAGACTTGTTTGCCCTTTACAAACCCATTCTGACATATAACGGCAGAACTGAACTTACGCAAAAAAACTGCGGTCTTGACGTAAACATGTATAGCTTTTTAAATCTATGCAATGCCGATTATTCGATTTTGGAAATTGCGTTGAGCATGTATTTAACAATGGAAGAGGTCGCAAAATATTTTATATTTTGTGTTGAACAAAAATATCTTGAGCGTCCCGAATCTGATGAAGCTTATGCAATGGCAGGGTTTATTTCAGGTAAATTCAAAACCGGTGAGTATTTTATGCATAATCAAAAACTGAGTTTTAACCAAGTTCAAAGTGCGCTCACCGAACAAAGCCGTATTAATTCCTCAGGCGGCACCCGGTTAAAATATGCACAAATTCTTGATTCAATGAACTTGATTGATAAAAATGATACAGAAATGATTTTTACTCTTCAGGAGGAGGCAAAAAAACGTTTTATTCTGGATTATACTTCAGCTCCTACAGCAAGCAGAGCGTATATGAGCTTGGAAGAAAAATCATCTGAAGAAGTTGAAAAACTTAAAGAAGAAAACAAAATGCTAAAAGAAAAACTTGTGCAGCTTTTGAAGATTGTGAGGAAAGATGTTTAACCCGAGACCTGAAATTTTGGTAAAGTACCTGCGTGGAACACTTGTTGAAGAAGAACATTACGGGTTTAGAATGCTCGCAAATAAGGAAAGAGTTCTGGAATATTCAGGTGAAACCGGACATTATCCGTTTTACCTGCGCTCCTGCGCTAAGCCTTTGCAGGCAAGTCTTTTAATAGATTACGGAATGGATATTAAATATGATATGTCAGATGAAGAAATTGCAATTTGTTGTGCTTCCCACGCTGGCGAGGATGTTCATCTGGAAGTTGAGAGAAATCTTTTAAATAAACTCGGCATTGATGAAACTTTTTTGAAATGCGGACTTCATAAACCTCTTTCAAAAACAAAACAGGATGAAATGCTTCTCAAAGGCGAAGTTGAAAACGTCCTTCATAACAATTGTGCAGGAAAACATATTATGATGCTCGGGCTTTGTAAAATGAACGGCTGGGATTTAACAGCGTATGATGAAGAGGAGCATCCGCTCCAGATTAAAATAAAAGAAAAAATTACTGAACTTTGTGAACTTAAACATCGTTTTCCAATGACAAAGGACGGCTGCGGGGTTCCTATTATGTCAATGCCTCTGGAAGATATGCTCAGAGGTTATTTGAACTTATTTACAAATCCTCGTTATGAAAAGATTAAAAACGCATTTTTGAACCATCCTTATCTTATTGGCGGCGAGAACCGACTGGATACAAAGATTATTCAAAATTCCGAAAACATAATTGCAAAAGTCGGAGCCGGCGGGCTTTGCATTGTTGTGAACCTTGAAAAAGAAGAGGCATTTGTTGTAAAAATCAGCGATTGCGATATGAAAGCGCGTGAATATGTTGTGGTGCAATCGCTTAAAAATCTTCACTGGGCTGATATTTCCTCTGATATGATAATTCGCACTATCCACGGCGAAACAGTTGGGCAAATCGTTGCAATGTAATTTGTTAGGGAAATCCTCCATTGGCGTACAGAGATCCTTCGCAATACTGTCGGACGTTAGTGAAGAATCTACTCAAAATATTGCTCAGGATGACATATTTAGGAAAGTTACTGTATGTCAAATAATAATTCCCATTTATTTTAAAACAACATCTGTCATTATGTTTCTTTTGTTGTTAATCCACCGTGTCGGTTTTGAAAGGGAAGCTGTTTCAATTCGTCCTCTTCTGTTTTTAACAAGCTGGCATCCCATAAGTTCGTTTGTTGTTCTGAAATATTCGGTTTTATTTCTTGCGGCGTATAAGCCTTTTGCATAATTTTCATATAATTTATTAAGCACTTTTCGTGGCATTTGTGCAGGTTTATGGTTTGTGAAAATCATCATGTCATTAATTCTTCTTTTGCAAAGTCCAGGGAGAACTTCACCGCCAGCAACCCTGTGGTCGAATTCCATTGCCGCATTGTAAAAACACGCTGCAGCTTTTTTAGGATTTTTGTCTTTTTGTTTGCAGCCTTCTGTAATATATTTAATCAGGTTGTGGCTTTTTCTGAATGTGCTTACTCCTGTGTTAAAAATTAAATCAATTAAGGCTTCTTTTTGCGCCTGCGTAAGCTTGTTGTAATTAGCACCAAAGGTTTTCTTCAATCCGTTTTGGGCTTCCAGAATATCTTTTGTCAAAAGCTGATACATATCTTTGTCAGATAATTTGTATCCACGTTTTTTGAGTTTTCTGTATTTTTCTAATTCTTTTTTAGGGCGGCAGGCTAAATCATGTCCTATTCCGACAATAGGCCGTGAAATAGGGTCTTCTGAAAGTTCTCTTTTCACTCCTTCAAATGCTATAAGTTTGTCTATAAATTCCTGACTTATTCCGGTAACTTTGCTAACATCTGATTTTTTTGAAACCGATTTAATTTTTTTTGCGTCTGACATTGTAGAAATTTCTATTGAAGTATTCGGTTTCGTAACTGGTTTATCATTTTCGATTGCAGTAGTTCTGTTTGAATCTGGAATCCTCAATGGAGGTTTTATCTCAATCGGCGGAGCTGCTATAGGTGCTTCCATTTTCTTTTTAAATGCTTCTGAGGGCTGGGCGAAAACGAAATAAACTTTATCCTTTAATACCTTTGCAGTTTTATTGTCCATGTTGTTAAGTTCTAAAAATTCTTTTACGGTCATTCCGTATTTTGTGGCAATGGAAGTTGCAGTATCGCCTTTTTGGGCTTTGTGGCCGGGGACATTGAACTTTGTGCCTGCCGGAATTGAAAGTTTTTCATTCTCGAAATATTTTGCCAAATGCTGATTGTTTTTGATAAAATCTTTTTTTGAAATTATAAATTTTGATGCTATGCTTCGCCAGCCTTTACCTTTTTGGAGCGGATATTGGGCATTGTATTTGGGATTTGTCTGAGCAGCTGTGTTTTGTCCGTAAACCATCTCATTAAAATCAAATACTTTAAAAAGTTTTTCATAATCAAAATCAGGCATGAAAATATTTCCTTATTTTCTACACATATAAAGAAATACGTCAAATTAATTGAAAAACTTTAAAAATTCAAAAATTTTTGTAAAGAATTTTTACGTATTAAATATTCGGTCTCCGGCATCGCCCATTCCGGGAACAATATAACCTTTTTCATTGAGTTTTTCATCAACTGCAGCAGTTATAATTTCTATATCAGGGTAATGTTTACGTATATTCTCGATACCTTCCGGAGCAGCAATAATGCAGATACATTTGATGTTTTTAATAGGAATTCCTTTATCTGCATAGAGTTTTATTGCTTCAAGAAGAGAATTTCCGGTCGCAAGCATAGGGTCTGTAATATAAATATAGAATTTTTCAGGATTTGGTGCATCCATAGGAACTTTGTTGTAATACCATATTGGTTTAAGAGTTTTTTCATCCCTGTACATTCCAATATGGCGTATGCAGGCTTGTGGAAGAATGTCTATGGCTTCATCCGTAAATATCAGGCCCGCGCGTAAAATTGGTGAAATAATTAAATTAATTTCGGGATCAATGGTTTTTGCAATGAAGGACGCAACTGGAGTTTTAACCTCTTTTTCTACGAGCGGAAGATTTTGGGAGGCTTCATACAAAAGGCATCTTGTGATTTTTCTTGCGGCAATCCTAACCCCCTGGCTGTCTGTTTTTTCGTCGCGCATTACGCAAAGGTTTAATAAGACGACAGGGTTTGAAATAATTTTCACATTTTTAAAATTCATTTTTCCCACTCCTTAATCCTTGTTTTAAATTTTTGATTATTTTCCTGCATATTGTCAAGTGCATTGTTTATTTTGATTAAACTGTTTGTAAATTCATTCGGGGTTACGGTTATGTTTTCAGTATCATCTGCAAACTGGTTCATAAAAAATGAACTTCTTGCTCCTATTGCGCCTAGTTTATCAAACATCTCATTCAACAGCGTCATTGAGGCACTGAGCCTTTTAGGCTCGTTAACTACAATAAAATTATTTGAGGCGAGAGTTTCTTCTGTAGGCTGGGTAATTTCAAGAGATTTTGACCCTCCGAGGCCGTTAAATTCGACCGTAGCAACTGAACCCTGCGGGATTTCAACATCTTTTTCTGTGATAACAAATTTTACATATACATTGTTGTTTACAATATGTATTTTCTGAATATACCCGACTTGAACCCCCATAAACTTTACCGGAGAACCCACAATCATCCCGTCAACATCCGGCATGAAGATTTGGTAAGTTTTGAGTTCTTTTGCTTTGTGGTATTGGTGAATTTTAATCCCGCCAAGCACAAGACTTATAATTACAAGCCAGATGACTAACTCTATCCAAGCGTAAAAATGCAGTTTAAAATCCTTTACCATACAATTATTATACACAAAACATGGTTTTTGCCACTTGCCAAAAAGTTTTTTGTATTATAATATGAAAATAATAATTTAAAGTTGTGAGGTTTACATATGGAACAGATAATAAAAGTAGCATGGGATTTGAACGAAAATACTGAAAACAGATACCAGCTTGTTTATGAAATTGCTGAACTTGCAAAAAAACTTGTTGATGAAAATCAGGCTAAAAAAGCTCATGATGATTTCGGTTTTGAAGAAAATTACGACAATGGCTACACAAAAGAAAACCCTGTAGAGCATGCCATTATGGTTAAAGCTTCAGAAGCTGACGATAACAGACTTGTAGGTTAATTAAGTTTTCCAAAATGCACAAGAGTTCAGGCTTTTGTGCATTTTTGTGTTAAAAATTATTTGATTAGGGGAGTTTTTATGGAAAATACGTTGAATTATATTAAAGATAAAACAAATGGTTTTGTGCCTGAGATAGGAATTGTTTTAGGCTCAGGTCTTGGCGAATTCGCGGATGAATATTGTGACTGCGCATTAGCATACTCTGAAATTCCGGAGTTTTTGAAATCAACTGTTAAAGGGCACAAGGGTCGCCTTGTTTTTGCTAAAATCAACGGCAAAAATGTGGTTATGATGCAGGGGCGCAACCATTTTTACGAAGGGCATTCAATGGCCGAAATAACATACCCAATTAAAGTTATGAAAAAGTTAGGCGTCAAAACCCTTCTTCTCACAAACGCGGCAGGCGGCGTGAATGAAAATTTTAAACCGTCAGATTTGATGATAATTACTGACCATATTAATTTCATGGGTACAAATCCGCTGATTGGGCCTAATGATGAAACTTTAGGCGAAAGATTTCCGGACATGAGCGAAATTTATAGAAAAGATTTGATTAAAATTGCTGATGAGTGTGCAGCAAAACTAGGTATTAATTTGCAGCATGGAGTTTATTTTGCATCTTCCGGGCCAAGCTATGAGACTCCTGCCGAAATTAGAATGGCTAGAACTTTAGGAGCTGATGCGGCTGGCATGTCCACTGTTCCAGAGGCGATTGTTGCAAATTACTGCGGCATGAAGGTTTTGGGAATAAGCTGCATTTCAAACCTGGCAGCAGGTGTTCCAGGCTCGCAGAAACTTTCTCATGCAGAAGTTATTGAAACAACAAATGCTGCAAAAAAAGGGTTCAAAGCTTTGTTGAAAGAGATAATTGCAAAAATTTAATAAATTTCATTATAATAAAAAGACAGGTATTTCGCCTGTCTTTTTTATTATATTTTACTATTACACTTGTGAAACTGAAATACTTGTTATTCCTGAATTTCTGGCGCTGTCCATAAGTTTTACGACCGCACCGTGTGTCGCATCCCCGTCTGATTCGATCATCATTCCGTCCGGATAGTCTTTTGCCATTTGCGCTATTGTTTTTTCAAGGTCTGAAACCTGGATTTCTTCGCCGTTAATAAAATATTTATCCTCTGCGGTAACATTCACAGTCAAAATCTTTGTATCTTTTTTAACCTGCTCCTCGGCAACATTTTCCGGAACTGTCAGGTTCAAGCCCTGCTGGTCAAGCAAAGGTGCAATTACCATCATTATAATCAACAGTACAAGAAAAATATCTGTTAACGGTGTTATGTTTATTTCATTAAATTCTCCGCGGTCACGGCTCATTTTTAGACTCCTTGTTTGTTTTCTTTAAGGTCTTTTTGTTCTTTTTTCGACAAAGGTTCACCTGCTACAATAAGTTTTTTATATTCAGCGTCCTGCGCTGCGTTCATTACTTTCATAATCTCTGAACTCTTTACCTTTTCATCTGCTTTGACAACAACTTCCGGCTTTTCAAGAGTTTCTTTGAGCGCTGTTAATTCGCTTGTAAGCTGATCTTCTGTAACAGGTGTACCGTTTAGATACATCTGGCCGTCTTTTGTAATTGAAATTGTTGCGTTTTTTTGTTCTATTGCAATTCCGCTGTTAATTTCAGGAACTGAAATTGCGTTGTCCATTGACTGAAATGTCGGTGCAACAACCATCATTATGATTAACAACACAAGAAAGATATCTGTTAACGGTGTTATATTTATTTCGGTAAACATTTTACCTTTTTTGTTAGTGCTCATTGCCATTTTTGTAATATCCTTCTACCGCTTACGGTGTTTTACAGCCTTTGTTTATAATTATAATGAAACATTTGCGGCTGTTTTGTTTGATTCATCTTCTGAGTCAACAAAGCTTAAGAAAAGCAGTTTAATCAATTGGAAATCATCTTCATAACGTTTTACTATTGATTGGAAAGAGTTATAGAATACAACCGCCACAATCGCAACGCCAAGACCGAAAGCTGTTGCAATCAAAGCTGAACCGATACCCATTGCAACTGCTGCTGACTGATTGCCTTGAGTTGCCAAGTCCTGGAAGGTGTACAGAATTCGAACTACTGTTCCAAACAAACCTAAGAATGGTGCAACACCGCCGATTGTACCCAAAATTGTTAAATGGCTTTCTAGTTTTCTTGTGGCAAGAGCCGCCGCGATATCGAATGAGCGTGAGAAACCGTTTCTTTGTTCTGAAAAAATTCTTACAGCTTCTTCTGTGACTTCGCCGATAACACCGCCGCAGTTTTCCGCAACGCTTTGCGCACCTTGAAGATTGTTTTTAGCCAATTCTCTCTGTAATTTCGGGATGAAAAGTACAACGTCGCGTTTGTTTTTTTTGTAGAATTGAAATCTGTTGATAACAACCGCTACAACCAGAATTGAGCAGATTAAAATCGGTAAAAGTACCGGCCAATCCAGTTTAATTGAGTGTAATAGTAATTCCATAGTTCTGTATCCTCTCTTTTTAGTGTAGATTACGTTATTATTTTAATTAAGTTTAGTCTTATTGATTGCTGTTTGTTTATTTTTAACTGTAACAAACTTATTCCCCTACTGCCTTTCTCCATTATTCCCTCACTATTGATACCCTGCCGCACCAAATACGTTGTAGTCAAAGGTAAATTGAATATCAATGCTTTGACCTTTGTATTCTGCCGGGAGCGGCTTAAATGGTGCTGTAAGTTTTACGGCATTCAATGCCGCATTGTCAGCACTTGGTAAACCCGAGGACTTGTAAACGCTGCAGGAAAGTAATCTTCCGTCTTTTGCGATTTTGAAAAGAAGTACAACACGTTTGCTTTCATTTCCTTTTGGCGGATTCCAGTTCATTTTAATTCTTCTCTGGAGTTCACGCATATATGGACCGAAATCGGGTTCTCTAATAGTATCAATTCCGGGGCGTCCGTTTGGATTACCGGGGCCTGGATTGCCAGGACCGCCAGTTCCGCCGCCTCCGCCTTTAGCAAGCTTTTGGCCTGATGAAGACCCACCGCCGCCTGTTGGGGCCAAAGATGGCGCCGGAACATATTTGCCGGAGCCGCTTCCTGTGACAGGACCGCCTGAACCGCCGCCTTTGTTTGCAGTGCCTGAGCCGCTAATCGGACCGGTTGCGTAAGTCCCTGATTTTGTTCCGCCTGATGGTACGGGAACCTGGAATGCTGAACTCGGTTTTGCAACTGGTTTTGGCGTCATTGGAGGCTTAATCGACGGCCGCGCTGTTGGAGGTGCTGGTTTTGCCGGTTGCGGGGCTTTTGGTGCAGGCGCTTGCTGTGGCTTTTCTTGTTTAGGTGCCGGTTTTGTTACTTGTTTAGGAGCTTCTTGTTTTGCCGGTTGTTTTGCTGGCTGCGGCTTTGGCTGCTGAACTTTTGGTGCAGGCTGCTGTGATTTAGCCGGCTGTTGTGTTTTGGCAGGAGCCTGTGGAGCAGGAGTAGGTTTTTGTGCAGCTGCCGGTGCAGGTGAGGGCATTGAAACCTTTTTCTTAGGATCGTGGTGTCCGCCTGCGCGTGAATTCCTGTCAGAACGATAAGGCGTATTTTTATTTATGGGCGTATCTTCGTTTTCAACAAGAACAAATTCAATATCTTTCATTTTTGGTTTTGGTCTTTCGAAAACGTTTAAAGAAATTCCGAAAAACAGCAATATTAATGAAATAAGATAAACAGAGCCAAGTACTGCCGGGTGAAGCAGAGCTGAAATTGTCAAGGCTTTTTTTAAGCTGTCTTCCTTGTCTTTTTTTATGACAACCGGAAGCGTATAACCTTCTGTTTCGTTATTATCATCGTCTTCTAGTATGTTATCGGTATATTTTCCTAATATTGACATATCCCTTGATAAACCTTTCCTGGGTCTCACATTGAAGCGTTTTTCCGGATTCCCGAAACTCTTCTTCTTATCTCACGGTGATAATTTTAATTTAATTGTAAAATAAAATTATCACCTGATTGACTAATCATTTTATTAATAATTATAAACTGCCGGGTTAACAGTTATAGCTTGCGTAAGCGTGATTTCTATCCCTGCGTTTGCGGGAATTTCAACATTATCGCCTTTGTCCCAGAGTGATTTTGCCAAACCGCCGCCGGCACCAATTGCAGTTCCAAGAGCTGTTCCTTTACCGAGTTTTCCGCCGGAAACTGCGCTCATTACAAGACCAGCAGTTGCGCCTGCTGCGGAACCTACTGCAATATCCTTACCGTAATCTTTTGCTACATCCATTTTGCTTCCGCCGACTAAAACGCCTGTGTTATCATCGGTTTTGATTACTGCGGAAATTGGAATTTGGCCGCCGTACGGAGTAACGATTTGAGTAAATCTAATCATAAGCTTGCCGTTCATACTGCCGCGTTTTGCTTTTGAAACTTCAAGAACTTGTCCTGTTACAGAGCTTCCTGCCGGTGCAATAAGGCTTCCGTTGTAGTAGAAATCAGAACTTAAAGCGATTGTTACGTTTTGCCCCAGAGTTAAATTTTCCGAACTTAAAGCCATTGTGGTGACAGCAGGGATATTCTGACCTGCCGGAACAGTAACTACGCGGCCTTTAAGTGTTTGGTTTGTATTTGAAACAGGCTGCGTGTTTGAGTTGTAATTTTGGTTATAATACTGGCGTTGATAATTTGTTTGTGCACCGAATTGCTGCTGCGGGCTGCCATACTGCTGTGGATAACCGTAAGGCTGTTGAATATTCGGATATGACGGTGCCGCTTCTGTGTAATTAAAATTGCTTGCGGCAAAAGATGCATTTGCGCTGAGAAGAACAGCTGCAAGAATCAGATTAAAATATTTTTTCATTGTTTACCCTTCCCTTCTGTCTTTGCATAATTTGTTTTTTATAATATTTTATTTTAGTTTGGTTTCATTGTCAATTTGTTAATATATGTGTAATTTCGAGAGGTTCAGTGAGGATTATAATTAAATCAAGCCCTGCTTGGAGATTTGTATGCTCACCCATTTTTCGTTTTTCCCCTGGTCTAATTTGCAGCGAAGCAACACCGCGAAGTCTGTTTTGATAGTGCGGCATTTTCACCCATTCTGCGGGTTCGGAAATACCGCCGCCTATAAGATTGTTATTTGAAGTATAAATATATCCCTTCATCGGGAGTTCAAACTTGTCGGGCAATATCATTTTGGAAATTCTGATAATCATAGAAGCGTTAGTTCCGACAACCGGCTCGTTCATTTTTTCGATATAGCCTTCAAAAACGGTATTTTCCGGAACGATTATCGTATCGTACATGAAAAGGTCATTTGTTGCGATGAACTTGACTTTATGCCCTTCTGTCATGTATTGAGTTGAAATTTCCTGTGCATTAATTACGGGAATGAAAGTGCCTGCGCGAAGTTCTACCGGGTCAAATTCACGCATTTCAAGCTGAATATTCTCAAACTGTGGCGCGCAAAGGGCTTTGACGCCTAAAAAGCTGCACAGTATTAAAGTTAAACACAAAACTCTCTTCATAAGGTTATTATAACAGTTTTTAAGCGAAAAGCAAGAGTTTGACAATTAAATGGTAAAGTTGAAAATTTCAACAATTTCAACGTCGAGTGCTTTGGTAATTTTTATTAGTTTTTCTAAAGTCGGGTTTGCCTCGCCGCGTTCAATTTTACCCAGATAAATTACACTTATATTTGCTTTTTCTGAAAATCTCTCCTGTGAAAATTTTTTGTTTTTTCTTAAGTATGCAATTTTTTTGCCGATTTTTTGTATGATGTTTATGTAATTCATAGTTGTAACATACTAGTATAATAATTATACTATTGCTTTCTCGAACGTGATAATAAGCTGCTGGTATAAATAATTATTACAATTGTAAAAATATTTTCTGCCGGCGCAATTTCCTGAATAAAAATTACTTTATATATGTGTAATGTAGTGTGTAAAAGGTTAAAATATGTTTAGTCCGGTTGCATCAACAATATTTGCATATCGAAACGCCGAAAAGACCAAAAATGGCGACCTTGGCAGAAGTGTGGTTACTGTCGGGCAGTGCACAGGCGTTATGCAGGAAATTGCAAAATATGATAACACATTCTCTGCTACTGCAAGAAGCGCTGTAAATGTTTTTGAAGAGTTGGCTAAAAATAGCAAGGCTCTTGGTTTTGCCGGAAAATGTCTACAATTTACGGCTGACCATGTAAATCCGCTTATCTGTGCATCAGGCGCTTTGAAAGTTGCAATGTCAGACGATAAAGTGCATTCCGGAATTGTTGAAATGGCGGCTTTGTGCGGGATGTTCGCCGGCGAAGCCTTTATGAAAGATAATTTCAACGGGATCTTTAATGAAAAAACTTTCAAAAATCTTGCAACTAAATCTTCTAATAATGGAATTTTAAAACCTTTGGCTGATGCTGTTAAAAATTCAAAGTATACTGGAAAAGCGGCATCAATTTTGAAAGGTGTTTTCTTCGTCTGTGGTTCAATAGCCTCTTATGCCGCTGCTCAGAAGGCCGGTGAACACTATGCTGACGGTATTATAGAAACACTTGGAATTCAAAAGAAACAAAAAATCAATCAGATGACTTAAGCCGCTTTTCCAATAATATGTTATAATGGTTCTATGAAGAAGAGAATTATTTGGGCTTTTTCAATATTTTTAATGCTGTCAGCTGCTGTAAATCCCTGTTATGCAATCAAAATAGGGCTTGAAACAAACGCTGAGCATATTGGAATTGGAGCATCTGTCGAAACCTCTCTGATTGACGCAAATACAAACAAAACTGTCACAAAGCTTGAGGCAATGAAGGGTTACGAAATAATTCCATACAAAAATACAATGGCGATTGCCCTCAATGGTAAATTTTACCAAATCTATTCTGATTATGTTGTTTTGAAAGCTCCGGCCGGAGGCTTTGTAAGTGCAAAGAACAAATGGTACAGAGGTTTTATAATTGTTCAAAACAAAAACAAAAAACTCACAGTAATTAACGATGTAGAACTTGAAGATTACCTTAAAGGCGTTGTTCCATCAGAAATGCCTTCCGGCTGGGAACTTGAAGCCTTGAAAGCACAGGCCATTGCCGCAAGAAGTTATGCTCTTGCAAATCTTGGCAAGCGCGCGTCTTCAGGTTATGACTTAAAAGACACTCCTGAAGATCAGGCTTACGGCGGGGCGTCTGCCGAAACTGTTAAAACAAATGAGGCTGTGGACAGTACAACAGGACTTGTTTTGACATATAATACAAAAGTCGTTCCCGCTTATTATTCAGCATCTGCCGGCGGAAAAACCATTAATGCATCAGCGGTTTGGGGAAACGACCTTCCCTTTATCCGTTCTGTTCCCTCCTATGATGACAATGTAAAAAAGAACGGACACGGCGTCGGAATGTCGCAGCATGGTGCTAACAATCTTGCAAAACAGGGATATAATGCTTATCAAATTCTTAGTTATTTCTTCCAAAATGTGAAATTTGCCAAAGTTAATGAAAATTCTCTTAACTAGCTGTAATTTAAGCAGTACAGTTGTTTATGGCGGTTTGTGCTCCTGAAGATCGCAATATGTTTAATGTTTTAGCTGAAATTTTTCCAAAACCCCTTGTCAAATCCGTATAACGTGTTATAATAACTTTGTCGATAGAAAATGCATGCGGAAGAGAGAAGGTTTTCTGCTAAACCGTAAGCTAAAAGGTAAGAAGGAGGTTCGTAATGAACAAAGAAGAATTAGTAAAAGAAGTGTCTAAAAAAGCAAAAGTTTCACAAAAAGCAACCGGCGATGTTATCGCTGCTATCTTAGAAACAATTGAAAAAACAGTTTCAAAAGGTAAAAAAGTTACATTAGTAGGATTCGGAACTTTCGAACCGAGAAAAAGAGCAGCCAGAGCCGGCAGAAACCCGCAAACTGGTGCAGTATTGAAAATTGCTGCTAAAACAGTTCCTGCATTCACTGCTGGTAAAAAATTCAGAGAAATTGTTAAATAGTTTCTAGCTATAAACGAATTAAAAAAAGAACCTGCCATCCGGCGGGTTCTTTTTTGGGTGACTTATATACAAGTTTACACCAAAGGCTATTAAATTACTGTCATTCTGAGGCTTAAGCCGAAGAATCTCAAAGTTTATGAGATACTTGCTTGCATTGTATGCGAGTTAGCGAGCCGTACAAGGCAGTATGCCCTTGGGTACGCTATTGCTCAGTAGAATCAGATTTTAATTTTCCCGTTTTACAAGCTATCTTTCAGCGTTAATAAATGTACGATATTGAAGTGCTTGCATAAGGTGTGTCTGCTTTATGTCAGGGGAGTTTTCCAAATCCGCGACGGTGCGTGCAAGCTTCAAAACCCTGTCATAACGCCTTCCTGAAAGCTGATACTTCACAATTGCAGTTTTGAAAATTTCTTCTGTTGCTTTGTCTATTTTGCAGTATTTTTTTATTAATTTAGGTGTCAATTCGGAATTTGTCAGAATTCCTTCATTTTTATATCGTTCAGTTTGAATTTTTCTTGCGGCAACAACTCTTTTTCTTATATCTGCTGAAGTTTCTTCTTTGGTCGTTGAATGCAGAAGTTCTTCTGAGGTCAGGCGAGGAACTTCAATTTGTAAATCTATTCTGTCCAACAGCGGCCCTGAAAGCCTAGCTAGATATCTTGAAATCTGAAATTCAGAACAGGTGCATTGTTTTTCTTTATCGCCTAAATACCCGCAAGGACATGGATTCATTGCCGCAAGAAGCATGAATTTAGCAGGATATGTTACAGAATGGCTTGTTCTGGAAATAACAACTTTTGCATCCTCAAGCGGCTGTCTGAGAACTTCCAATACCTGACGCGGGAATTCGACAAGTTCATCCATAAACAGAACCCCGCGGTGTGCAAGTGTTATTTCACCCGGTTTTGGGTTTGCACCGCCGCCGATTATACCGTTTGCCGACGCTGTATGGTGAACAGAACGGAACGGTCGTTTGGTCATCAAAGGTTCGTCTGATGAAAGAAGCCCTGAAATACTGTAGATTTTGGTAAGTTCTAAAGCCTCACTCATTTCAAGAGGCGGAAGGATTGAGGCGAAACATTTAGCCATTAAGGTTTTGCCTGACCCAGGAGAACCTGACATCAAAAGGTTGTGCCCGCCTGCGGCAGCAATTTCAAGCGCTTTTTTAGCTTTTTTCTGACCTTTAACATCTTTAAAGTCGTAAATATATTCTTCCTCTTTAAGATGAGTCAAATATAGGTTAATATCAGATTTTACAACTTTTAAAGGCTCTTCGAGAAAATGGTTAACTACCTCAGCAAGATTAGCTGCCCCGTAAACATTAATTCCTTCAACAAGCGCGGCTTCGGCGGCATTAATTTTAGGAACGACAACATTTTTTATCCCGAAACTTTTCAAACCCAAAACAAGCGGTAAAACTCCGTTAACTTTGCGAAGATCGCCGTCAAGTGAAAGTTCACCGATAAATGCGTAATCCACAATCTTTTCGCTTGCAATTGCCTCTTCTTCTGCGAGAATTCCGACCGCAATCGGCAGGTCAAAGTTTGTTCCGACTTTTTTCAAATCC
Organism: Candidatus Gastranaerophilales bacterium; assembly: GCA_003150395.1. Classification (GTDB taxonomy): domain Bacteria; phylum Cyanobacteriota; class Vampirovibrionia; order Gastranaerophilales; family Gastranaerophilaceae; genus Scatenecus. Next base: position 76,403 of record QAMI01000026.1, read on the forward strand.
GCAGGTGCAAGATTTATAATGACCTTTTTGGCAGGAAATGTAAAACTGCTGTTTTTTACGGCCGAGCGAACCCTGTCACGTGCTTCATTAATCGCCGCATCCGGCAGCCCGACAATGGAAATGCCGGGTAAAGAGTTAAGAACATCAATTTCAACGGTAATTTTGTATGCTTCCAGTCCAATAACCGTTGCGGTTGTAACTTTGTTTACCATATGTTAATTATACACAAAAATGTTTTTTTGCTAAAATAATAATGTTATGAAAAATGATTTTAAAAATATTCTTGCAATAAATTTTGGCGGAATCGGTGATGAAATATTTTTCTTGCCAACGCTTATTTCATTAAAAAAAGAGTTTCCTAATTCTAAAATTACACTTGCACTTGAGCCGCGGAGCAAATCTGTAAAAGATTTGACAGATATTATAGACGATTTGTTTTTGATTGATATTAAAGGCAA
>QAMI01000026.1:80329-89921 GCA_003150395.1 Candidatus Gastranaerophilales bacterium
AATTATACACAAAAATGTTTTTTTGCTAAAATAATAATGTTATGAAAAATGATTTTAAAAATATTCTTGCAATAAATTTTGGCGGAATCGGTGATGAAATATTTTTCTTGCCAACGCTTATTTCATTAAAAAAAGAGTTTCCTAATTCTAAAATTACACTTGCACTTGAGCCGCGGAGCAAATCTGTAAAAGATTTGACAGATATTATAGACGATTTGTTTTTGATTGATATTAAAGGCAAGAACAAATACTTTGAACTCTTAAAACTTGTCGCCCTGGCGCGCAAAGGCAAGTTTGATATGGTAATTTCGTCAGGCGGAAACAAGCTTATCAGCCTTTTGCTTTTCATGACAGGGATTAAAGAGCGCTACGGTTATGACACAGGGAATTTGAGCAGAAAACTTTTGACAAAAGCAATCCAGCTTAATAAAAATCAATATGCGTGCAATATGTATCATGATTTGGTTTCTGGAATAACTGAAATCAAAACTGCATTGCCGGAAATTAATGTTGAACCACAGGAAAAAATCCAGAATTCTGTTTTAATCCATCCGGGCGTTAGCAAAATGAGTGTTCAAAAAGGTATGATTAAAACTATCCCTGCAGAGGTTTGGGCTGAAACAATTGACTTGCTTCTTGAACGAGGCAAACACGTTATGCTTGCAGGCGGGCCGGACGATGCTGAAGTTATTAAAGAGATTTTGAACAGTGTGAAACCTTCACTGAATTTTGAAAATCTTTACGGGCAGACAAGAAGCCTTAAAGACCTTGCTGTTTTAATAGGCAAAGCTGAAAAGTTTATATGTTCAGATTCGGCGCCTTTGCATGTTGCGGTTGCGATGAAGACAAAAACTTATGTGATTTTCGGGCCTACGGACGATAGAAAACTTATTCCGCAATCCGAACTTGTAACAGCAATTAAGGCAAATGACAAATGTCCGATAAAACCTTGTCTTTGGGAGCATCGTCAGACAACCTGCGGCAAGCTTGACTGTTTGAAAATTTCAGCCGGCGATATTGTTGCCAGAGTTATTTAGGAAGGTTTTTAAAATAGTCTTTCTCTGTCAGTGCTTTGTGAGTGCAGCCTGCGCCATTCATTTTGTTTGTTGACGTTGCAGAACAGTACTCATCATCATAGTATGTTGTCCCGCTTAGCCCCATTGGAAGCAATTTCCCCTTGTCATCTATCTGAAACATAAAAAGGTCATGCCCAAAACGGTTTGGGTTTTTGTTGTAACCGTTTACATCTACTGAGATGTATAGCGGACCATTTTTTATGTTTTCCAATAAGATAAGGCTCCCATCATTAAGAACAAACTGACCATCGTCAAAATATTTTAAATTTATATTTTGTGTCTTATTGAAATTTTTATATAACGTAGAGGTTCCTTCTGCAGAGTCGCCATAGTTTTTAATACATGCTTTATCAACCGTGGAAGTGCCATTTGATCCAGACGATCCATAGGCACAATCTCTTGCTGATTTGAGGTATTTTAGTAGTATCGGTTTAAGCGTCCAGCCGGCAACCTCCCCGTGTTTAATTCTTTCTCCGGTTTCGGCCTGATACATGTCAAGCGCCTGGCTGATAACAGAATATGAGCGTTTTAAGCCAGCTTCAAGTTGTTTATTGCGGCTATTGTTGATAACGGCCGGCAAAGTCATGGCGGCAACAATTCCTGTTATACCTAAAGTTATAAGCACTTCAGCCATTGTAAAACCACATACAAATTTGAACATATTCTTATCTCCTTTTAATGGTTATTAACTATTAATTACATGATAATAACTATTAGAAACGGATTTGTCAATAGTATATACTTACCATTAATATGGAAAAAAATTTTGAACTTGAAAAAAGATTTGGCGCAAAACTTGCATATGTTCGCAAGGCAAAGAAGCTTTCTCAAATGAAACTTGCTGAAATTGTTAATATGAATTTTAATTACATCGGTCAAATTGAGCGCGGAGAAGCCAATGTCACCATTAAAACAATGAAAATGCTTGCAGATGCGCTTGATGTCGAAGTCAAAACTTTATTTGACTTTTCATTTTAATAATTCTTGCAAATCTACATTTTTTGTATTATTTTAGTCTAGTACCCCAAAACGAAAGGAAAATATTATGCAAACCCCAGTTGTTAATCAAATTGGAACTTCGTCTTTTACAGCTTATAAACCTGGATTTGATATGCCAAGGAAAATGTATGCTGAAATTCTTGAAACTCCTGCAGTAAAAAAGTTCGGGAAGGAGTATAATGCAACATTAAATAAAGTAACTTTTTTTAGTAGAGAAAATCAGACCGTAGAAAAATTAGCGTTACATGTTGATGATATTAAGCCTAAAAATTTTCTCATTAAAATAAGAGACTTCTTCGCTAACAAAAAGTATGATACTGTTCAGCTTAGAACAAATGCTGTAAATGATGATGAATTTGTTAAAGAAATCGCAAAGGCTGCACCTGACACTTTGTCAAAACTTCAAACTATAAAATTTTAAAAAAATAAGCCTTCTATTGAAGGCTTATTTTTTAAATTCCTACACTTAAACCTGCGCAAAGGTTTATGCCCTGTCCGGTTATGCCCTTTGCGTCTTCCGAAATCAGATATTTTACAAGCTTAGCAACTTCTCTGGGTTCTACAAATCGTCTTTGTGGAATGCATTCCACAATTTCATCCTTTGAAAATTCACTCTCTTCAATTGAATTTATCCCTAATTCGGTATCAACCCAGCCCGGGTTGATTGTGTTTACTGTAATATTAAATTCCGCAAGCTCAAGTGCCAAAGCCTTTGTTAATCCAAGAAGTCCGGCTTTTGATGCAGAATAAAGGCTAGCGTTGGCTTCTCCCATAACTCCGGAAATCGAGCCGATGTTCACAATACGCCCGAATTTTTCAGCCTTCATGTATCCGACAGCACACGAAATCAAATACGCAGGTGCCATCAGGTTAATTTTATGAATTCTTTCAATTTCATCTGGTCTCATATTGTCAATTGCACCGTAAATGTACTCGCCGGCGTTGTTTACAAGAACATCAATCTCATTTTTTTTTATGAAATCTCCCAAAACTTCTGGATTTTTTGAAAGGTCGCAAACGCAGTAATCTTTTGCCCCGATTGATTTTAAGGCTTCTGCATTTCTAGCTGAAACAAAGAGGTTTCCGTAAGATTTAAGTTCTTGGGCAATTGCGCGTCCTATTCCTTTTGATGCTCCGGTAACAAGAATGTTCAAAGTTTTACCCTTTCTGAAATAATTTTCTGTACAATATATGATGCCATGAAAATTCCAGCACAGCTTGCAACAAACGGTGTTGATGCCGGTGTAATTTTTGTAAATTCTAGCTTTTCGCCTGATTTTGTTTCTATCCTTTCTTTTGAAGAAATTTTTTCGCGGCAAAAAGGCTTTTCTCGGCTTGCGACTACCGTAATCCCGTTTTCAATTCCGAGTTTTTTAAGCTGGTATATGCAGTTTGAAACAAAAGGTGTGTTTTTGTTTTCAATTTCTGAAATATCTGAAATATAAAGTTTTGTCGGGTCAATTCTGTTTCCGGCGCCCATGGAACTTATGACCGAAATCCCTTTTTTTACGCAGGTTTCAAGCAATGTTATTTTTGAACGAAGCGTGTCAATTGCGTCTGCTGCAAAGTCTATTTTGTCATTTAAAATATCATCGGCGCCTGTGTAAAAATCGTCAATTACATTTAGTTTTATATCCGGATTAATATCCTTTAGGCGGGTTTCGAAAAGTTTTGCCTTGTTTTGACCGACTGTCGAATGCAGTGCAACAATCTGACGGTTAATATTTGAAATTGAAACTTTATCAAAGTCAATAATTGTCAGTCTGCCAATGCCGGCTCTTGCAAGACTTTCCGCACAAAAACCGCCCACGCCGCCAAGTCCAAAGACTGCAACGTGTGCGTTTTTTAAAATATTTTGTGCATCAATTCCCCAAAAAAGTTCGTTTCTGGAGAACAATTCAGCTTCACTCATAACACGCTTCCGTGAGTTTACTTAATTATGCCGTAGCCAAGCAAAAATGTGCAGAGAATAAATATTCCGGCAATAATTCCGGTAATTTTGTTCAAGCCTTTTTCTGCACTTTTTTGGGAGCTGAAGATTTGTGATGCCCCGCCCATTCCCGCGATGCCGTCACCTTTTGGTGAGTGAAGCAGGATTAAAACTATTAAAAGCAGTGCAGATATGATTTGGATAGTCCAAATAAATGTAACCATTTTTATTTTTTCTCCTTTTTATTTGAAATAAAATGTGCACGTTTTGAATTTAGTTTAATATTTTCAAACGTGTATAAACGGGCGGGTCTTTTAGAAGAGGATTTTGTGTATTCATCAAGTTCAATAAGACCGTCTGTGCAGAGCGCCTTTTTGCGGAAATTACGTTTATCAAGTTTTTTGTCCATGATAAGTTCATAAGCTTTCTGCATTTCCGTCAGGGTAAATTTTTCGTTTAATAACTGATAAGCAACCGGACAAATTTCTAATCTTTCGCGGGTGCGTTTTAGAGAATATTCAATAATTTCTTTATGGTCGAAAGCCAGCGGCGGCATGTCTGAAACTTTGTGCCAGCCGAGTTCCGGAGTTGAAACAATCTGGATATCTTCTGATCTTACAAGCGCAAAATAAGCACAGGTAATTACGCGTGCGTTCGGGTGGCGGAGCGGATCTCCGAATGTATAAAGCTGTTCAAGATAGATATTATCTACATTTGTACGCTCTTTCAATACTCGAAGCGCGGCCTGATCAAGGTTTTCAGATAATCTTACGTATCCTCCGGGGATTGCCCATTTGTCTTTAAAAGGTTCATTTGTTCTCTTTACAAGAAGAACCTGCAGTGAGCCGTTTTTAATTGTCAGAATTACAACGTCGACTGTAATCTCGTGTGTCTTTGTCTCATTTAGCATAATTATTTTTACCTTAATTGCCATAATACAATAAACAAAAATTTTTACATAAGTTAATAATATAATTATTAATATTTTTTTACAAAGCGCTTAGAAAAGTAAATTTTCTCCCACAAATATACTTTATATAATTATAACGGGGAATTTTGGGGAATTATGTCATATCATTTTGTAGGATTTAATACTAATTATATGTACGGATTTGGCGGATGCTGCAGCAGATTTACGCCTTTTGTTCCATACCGTTTTAATTATTTTTATAATCCTTTTGCTGTTTTCAATACGGCAATGCAGATAATGAATAATGGTTTTGAGTCTGTCTTTAAAACTCCTCAACTAGTGTTTACTCAACCTTTCACTCCAATTATCATGCCATCATGGAACAGTAATTCAAATCTTCAGAATTATAACAGTCTTTATGACGGAGTTGGGTTTTATTCTCCGCAATCATATTCGTTTGCAAATCCAGGAGTTTATGCAGTACCTCAGATTACAGCGACTAAAAGATTTGATGATTTAAAAGACCTGGCATACGGTTCGGGAATTGGTAATTCTTACTCTTTTTCTTCTTCGAAAGTTTCGAGTACTTCCTATAAACCTTCTTATACAACTTTAAGCGCAAATTATTTAAACAAAGATTTTTTGGCAAAAGTTAAGCAAGTTGCAAAGAATATAAATTGTGATTATCAGGATTTGCTTGCAGTAATGAATTCAGAATCAGGTTTGCAGCCGAACAAGTGGAATGGCTCAAAATCTGCTGTAGGACTTATTCAATTTACTGATATTGCACTTGCTGATTTAAAAAGGGTTTACGGAATAAATCTGACAAAAGAACAGGTATCTAAAATGTCTGCTATTGAACAGCTTGATTTAGCTGAAAAGTTTTACAAAATTACAACACAAAAATTCGGCGGCAAAAAATTAAGCGCTGCGGATTTGTATGCTTCAACATATCTTCCTGGCAGAGCTACAAATGAGGTTTTATGCCGTAAAGGCGAAAGAAATTCCGATGGAAGTCTAAAAAGTTATTATGAAAGCAACATTGGGCTTGATATAAATGGTGACGGGATGATTACAAAAGAAGATTTGAATAAGCGGCTTGCTAAAAAACGCGTGAATTTGGATACTTTTGCGTAGTTGGAGGTTAAGACGATAAGTTCATTTTGCAAAAGAGTTTATTCTATTCCAAATAGAAACAGTAGGAATAGCTTGTATTATTCTGCAATTGCATTCTTATTAACAGGCTTTCCACGCGTTCAACTTTTCACCCAATCACCGTATCGAACTTAACGTCTTAATATCTTATCGTCATTCCACTAAAAATATTACATTTCGAAATAAATCATTGCGGAGAAAAATTTTTTCGTGTATTGTCATGGAATAATAATTGATATTGTGTTTTATAATTTAATTATTAGAAGCCGTAAAAATTGTGAAGCGGCAGCCGGATTACGGAAGGAATAGTATGGAAAAGGGATATATAGAAAACGGTTTTATCGTTGATTTAAGCAACGCTCACAAAACTTCTGAAATTATCTACGAATTGAGCAGAATTCTTGATTTGCCAGAAGCAAAAGAAAAAAAAGTCTGCATAAAATTCGGTGAAGTCACCCTTAATCAGTCGCAGCTTATCAGCGTTAAAGCTTTGATAGAATCTATGGACAGCGAACTGGAATTTATTTCAACTGTTAGTGAAGAAACCAGAATTGCAGCAGAAAGTTTAGGCATCAAGGTTTCCGAACTCGAAAATAAAGTGGAAGCTCCCGAATTCAAAGAAGAAACTTCCGATAAAGAGGAAGAAAATGGCGCTCCTGTAAACCTGGAACTTGAAAATGCTCTGGATAAAATTTTTGGTGAAGGCGATTTTGAAGAAAGATTTCCGGAAGAAGAAGTTTCCGAAGAAGTTCGCTCCGAAGAAAAAATTTCAACAGATGAATTCGCTGATGAAGTCGAAGATGATGAAACAATCGCAGAAATAAAAAAACATATGAAAGAAGCCGAAAAACTTCCGACATTGTATGTTCAGCGGACTTTGCGTTCAGGCCAGAGCCTTAAATCTGACGGAAACATTGTAATAATCGGTGACGTTAATCCCGGAGCTGAAATTATTGCAAAAGGTGATATTACAGTTTGGGGTGTTTTGGGCGGAATTGCACACGCCGGTTCTGACGGAAATAATTATTCAAGAATACGCGCCCTGAAACTTCATGCAATTCAATTAAGAATAGGCGATATATTTGCAAGACGTCCTGACACAGTTAATATTCCGTATGTTCAAAAAACGGATTTATTTACTCCGGAAGAAGCCAGAGTAAGCAGAAAACACATAGTTATTTACAAGGTACGCGAAGCATAATTTTATAATTAATAATTTAAAAGGAGAAATAATGAGCGGTCGAGTTATAGTAATCACTTCCGGAAAGGGCGGGGTCGGCAAAACCACCACTAACGCCAATATCGGAACAGCACTCGCAAGAGCCGGAAAAAAAGTTGTAATGATAGATACCGACTTAGGTTTAAGAAACTTAGACCTTTTGCTGGGTCTTGAAAACAGAATTGTTTATACAATTGTGGACGTTGTAGAAGAACGCTGCAAATTAAAACAAGCTCTTGTAAAAGATAAAAAAAATCCAAATCTTTGCCTTCTTGCAGCAGCACAAACCAGAGATAAAACAGCCGTAACCGAAGAGCAATTAAAAAAGATTTGTGAAGAACTTCAAAAAGATTTTGATTTTATTCTGGTTGACTGTCCAGCAGGTATTGAACAAGGTTTCCAGAATGCAGTTGCAGGCGCCTCCGAAGCAATTGTTGTTACAACACCTGAAATGTCCGCAGTTAGAGATGCCGACAGAATTATCGGTCTTCTGGAAGCAAAAGAAGAAATTAAATCATATAAATTGCTTTTAAACAGAGTCCGCCCGAATCTTATCAAGTCAAATGATATGATGAGTGTAGAAGACGTTGTTGAAATACTTTCAGCTGATTTAATCGGTATAATTCCGGAAGATACAGGCATAATAACTTCTACAAATAAAGGCGATCCGATAGTTAATGACGAAAACTCGCTTGCCGGAAAAGCTTACAACAATGTAGCAAAAAGAATTATCGGCGAAGATGTTCCTTTTCTGAATCTTGAAGAAGATAAAGGTGTTCTGGCAAAAGTTAAAAAATTCTTTTCCAAAATGATTGGAAAGGAGAAGTAAGATGAAAGATATATTCTCAGATTTATTTAATAAAGTTTTCGGCTTTTTCCGCCAGACAGAACAAAAGGAAGAAAATGCAAAAGATACGGCAGTAAACCGTCTTCGCGTAGTTTTAATGCAGGACAGAACAAATCTTACTCCTGAACTTTTGGAAAAAATGCGCGGTGAATTAATTGAACTTCTTTCAAAATATGTCGAAATGGATAAAGATGCTCTTGAGCTTAATTTTGAGCAAGAAGGAAACCAAATGGCGTTAATGCTTTCTATTCCGGTTTTAAGGGCAAAAGATGAAGAAGAAATCGAAGCCGCAGAAGAAGAAACTGAAAATTCTTCAGAAGATGAAGGAAATGACACTTCTGACGAGTCTGAAGCTGAAGAACCAGAAATAGTGGAAGATGAAACAGTTTCAGAGGAAGAAATCTCCGAAGGAAATGAGTCGGAAGTCGAAGTAGAATCTAATACCAACACAAAACACAGTAAATCAAAATAATCCTCTGAATTAATTCAGAGTTAAAAGAGAGAGAATTTAGTGCCGCAGCAATGCGGCATTTTTTTTTGTAACATTTTATTACAAAATATGTAACAAAAACTAAACAATCCGACAAAATCTATGTTGACAGGCATTCATGTTTGTAATACCATCAATATGCTTGAAGTATAGTAAATTTTTACAAATACCCGAAATTATTTACAAATAGCAATTCAGGCAAAAGTAAGGCGCAGTAGAGGTTTCGCCTGAAATAAAAACCTCAAAAGTGTATTTATACAAAAAGAAAAGGAATAAATATGGCAAGCACAAAAAGACAAAGAATCAGAGTTTGTTTAAAAGCATACGATCACAAACTTATTGACGTATCTTCAGACAAAATCGTAGAAACTGCAAAAAGAACAGATGCAAAAGTTGCAGGCCCGATTCCTTTACCGACAAAAAGACGTATATATTGCGTTCTTCGTTCTCCACACGTTGACAAAAAATCTCGTGAACACTTTGAGCTTAGAACACACAAACGTATTATCGATATATACGAACCGACTCAACAGACAACTGAAGAGTTAAGTAGATTAGATTTGCCGGCAGGCGTTGACATTGAAGTAAAACTTTAATTGAAACAAAAGCCAAACTGAAAATTAAATAAGCATTATGCATATATAATGTGATCTACTACCCGCCCAAAGGTTTAACCTTTCGGCGCGGAGGGTGAAAGTCCCGAAGGTAAAGTACAAAGGCAGCAAGTAGCGCTCGCAAGTGAAAATGCAAACCCGAAACGGGGCGGAATACGTCCGCACCAAGTAAGGCGAGCTAGAAAGGTAAAATATGACACTAGGTGTAATAGGTAAAAAACTTGGAATGACACAAATTTTTGACGAACAAGGATTAGCAATCCCCGTTACTGTTATCAAGGTTGACGATATCGTCGTTACACAGGTTAAAACAGTTGAAACAGACGGCTATAATGCAATCCAGGTCGGAACA
>QAMI01000055.1:0-35446 GCA_003150395.1 Candidatus Gastranaerophilales bacterium
TCAAGAAGCATTTTTTCGGCATTGCTGGTTGCGGCTGACATTGCAGTCATTCTGCTTGCAAGTTCGCTCGCCTGCGCTTCCAGCAGCGCCTGATAAATTATGTTTGCAATATACATTGGAACTACTTTTTGCAGAATATGGTGCATGTCAGGTGTAAATTCCATCATTGGCTCAATTATATTGTCATGAAGTCTTTCTTGGTCGTCGTGAATACCTTTTAGAGGCAAAACTTCCCAGTTTTCAACATAGTAACTCATCATGTTTTTAAATCTTGTTGTGATGATTTCTATGCGGTCAATCTGTTTGTTCACAAAATATTCTGCCATATCAGAAACTATTGTGCTTGCACCTTCTCCGGTCGGGTTGTTTGCAACTGCATTATATGTTCTTGCGATTTCACAGTCGAAGTTTTTGCATCGTTTTTTGAGAGTGCTGATGCCTTTTTGACCTACAACAAAAAGGATGGTTTTAATCCCTTTGTCATTGTAATCTTTAATTGTTTGGATTGTTCTTTTTATTACATTTCCGTTGTAGGCGCCGGCAAGACCTTTATTTGAAGTTATTACGAGCAGGCCTGCTGATTTTGTTTCTCTCACTTGTAAAAGTGCCGGATAATTTTCAGCAGCAGTTTTAATTTTTAAAGTATTATCAGAGTACACACCGACTGAATTCAAAAGCTTTTTGAACATTGTGTTCAATTCCGCCGTAAAAGGCCGCGACATTTTAACAGTTGCCTCTGCTTTTTTTACTTTTGCTGCTGCAACCATTTTCATAGCACGGGTAATCTTTTTTGTGCTTTGTACACTTTGTATTCGGTTTTTAATATCTTTTAAGTTTGCCATTTTTTTATACAGTTCACAAAATTTGTGAAGCCGCCTTTCAATTACAACTTACGCATCTTTTTCTTAGAATGTTTTCTTGAATTCTTCTAAACTTGCCTTTAATTCTGCTTTATCTTCTTCTGATAATGCACTTCCATCGTTCAGATTGTCAGCTAAAGCTTTGAGGTTTGCGTTTAGATGTATAAACCAGTCTTTTTTGAACTTCGCGATTTTGTTGTTCGGAATATCGTCAAGCATTCCTTCGTTTGCCGCAAAAAGAATTGAAACCTGTTCAGCAACGCTTAGGGGAGCATATTGCGGCTGTTTTAGAACTTCAGTAAGCTTTTCACCGCGCAGCAATTGGTTTTTGGTTGCCTGGTCGAGGTCTGAGGCAAATTGAGCAAAAGCTTCAAGTTCTCTGTACTGAGCAAGGTCTAATCTTAGTTTGCCTGCCACTTGTTTGATTGCTTTAGTTTGAGCGGCACCTCCCACACGAGAAACTGAAATCCCTGCGTTGATTGCAGGACGAACACCCGAGTTAAACAAGTTTGATTCTAAGAATATCTGACCGTCAGTAATTGAGATTACGTTTGTCGGAATATAAGCTGAAACATCTCCCGCCTGAGTTTCAATAATCGGCAACGCAGTGATGCTTCCGCCGCCTAGTTCGTCGTTGAGTTTTACTGCACGTTCGAGAAGTCTTGAGTGAAGATAGAAAACATCACCCGGATAAGCTTCACGTCCCGGCGGTCTTTTTAGAAGCAAACTCATTGCACGATAAGCTTGTGCGTGTTTGCTCAAATCATCATAAACAATCAGAACGTCTTTGCCTTGTTCCATGAATTCTTCGCCGATTGCAACACCTGCAAAAGGTGCAATATATTGCAAAGGGGCACTTTCATTTGCAGTTGCTGAAACAATTAAAGAGTATTCCAGAGCGCCGTGCTCTTCCAAAACTTTTGCAAGTTGTGCAACTGTTGAAGCTTTCTGGCCGATTGCAACGTAAATACAAATTACATTTTGACCTTTTTGGTTCAAAATTGTGTCAATTGCGATTGCGGTTTTGCCGGTCTGGCGGTCGCCGATAATAAGTTCACGCTGACCTCTGCCGATAGGTGTCAGGCCGTCAATTGCAGTTAAACCTGTTTGCAGCGGCTGATGTACAGATTTTCTTGCAACAATACCGGGTGCAACTCTTTCAATAGGACGTGTTTTGTCTGAAACTATTTCGCCTTTGCCGTCAAGAGGTTTGCCTGTCGGGTCGATTATTCTTCCGATAAGTCCGTCACCGACCGGCACTGAAGCTATTCTACCTGTTGTTTTAACGGTCATGCCTTCTTTAATCTGTGTATATTCACCTAAAATTACTATACCAACATTGTCTTCTTCAAGGTTAAGCGTGATGCCCAGAGTGTCTTTGCCGTCTTCAAAAACCACAAGCTCATTTGACATGACATTTCGAAGTCCGTAAACACGGGCAATTCCATCGCCAATTTCAATTACTGTACCTGTATTTGAAACTTCTGAGTGTAAATCGTAATTTTCGATTTTACTTTTGATTATTGAACTTATTTCATCAGGTTTTATAAGTGCCATAATTTCCCCTTTATTTTATTATATTTTTACTTAAACTTTCTATCTTATTCAGAATGCTCATGTCAATAACATTATCGTCAATCTGAATAACCAGGCCGCCAATAATATTTGAATCCTCTTTCCAGGCGGGCAAAACTTTTTTTTGAAGTCTCATTCCAAGTTTTTGCAAAATAGAACTTTTTTGTTCTTCGCTAAGCTGGACTGCTGATATTATTGTAACTTCTTTTTCATTTTTTATATCTTCAAATTTGTTTTTTAGAGACGAAATAATTCCTGAAAATTCATTAAACCTGCCTTTTTCAATTAAAATTTTCAAAAAATTCTTTTCATGCTCGTCTATTTCATTGCCAAAAACACTTTCAATTATTTCAGATTTTTTTTCCAGGTTTATTGCGGGATTTTTCAACACTTCATTTAGGTCATTTGACTGCTGTAAAAGCAATTCAATCTGCTGCAAATCATTTAATATTTTACCTAACTTTTCAGTATTGCCGGCTGCATATTCAATAATGCCATCCGCGTAATTGTTTGCAATTGTTGTAATTTTAGTGTTCATAAGAGCTTAATCCTGTCTAATTCGTTAATACCTTCGTTTATGAACTTTGCGTGAAGTTCAGGATTATTGTTAAGTGTTTGTTTAATATGTTCTTTTGCCAATTCAACCGAGGCTTTTGCTGTTTGTTTTGACAGTGAGGCAACAGCTGTTTTTTCTTCAGCTTCAATCGCGCGTGAAATACCATCTTCATATCTTGCGGCTTTTTCACCGGCCGCTTCCAGAATTTGGCGTGCTGTATTTTTAGCCTGAATTTCGGCTTTGTTGAGTCTTTCATGAACTTCATTGTCTAGATTTGCAACATCACTTTGCGCTTTTTGTAAAAATTTTGCGGCATTTTCTTTTTCTGATTTTGCATTTTCAATGGATTTAATTATTTCACTTTTTATGTGTTCAATCTTTTCACCCAATTTAAGCTTGCTTGAAATAATTGCAAAAATTATAACAAGTATTGCAAAATTAAAGGTATTTGATTTTACGATTATGTCCCAAATTTTTATAATTTCATCCATATTAAACAAGTATCCTGTCTATTAGTTCATTGTCGACATTTTCAATGCGGGTTTCAGACTGCAAAACTTTTGAAGCAATGATTTCAGCCAAATCTTTGACTTTTGATTTTAATTCGTTTTGTGCAGCTTCTTTTTCTTTTGTAACGTTGATTTTGCCGTCTTCAATTTTCAAACGGGCTTGTCTTTTTGCTTCATCTGTCAAAACCTCACCGTCTGAACTTGCTTTTTCTGCCGCCGAGGTTACTATCTTGCGTGATTTTTCCACGGTAGCGCTTAATGTTTCTTCTTTGTTTTTCAAGAGATTTTCCGCCTGGCTTGTGCTGTCTTTGGCTTCTGCCACAGTTTTGTTTATAAAATCTTCACGTTCGTCAATTACTTTTGTAAGCGGCGCATAGAAAATTTTGTTCATAATAAATGTGAACACTATAAAACTTATTGCTGTTACAAAAAATGTTGCATTAAATTCCATGACTTTTCCTCTTGACTATATAAGCTTACTTTCCTAACAATTGGAATGCGATTACGAATGCATACAATGCGCAAGCTTCTGAAAGTGCTGCACCAAGAAGGAAGAAACCGAATGCTTTACCTGCAACTTCCGGCTGGCGTGAAACTGCATCCATCAAACCTTTTGTAGCAAATCCGATACCAAGTCCTGCGCCGATTGCACCAAAACCGATTGCAATACCTGCTCCTAAGTGTGCCATTTGTGAAATTTGTCCTTCAATCATAATTTTCTCCTTTTTATTAACGTGTTATTTACTTATTTGTTTAGTGTTCTTCTCCGCTTGCTGAGGAAATGTAAGCTATTGTCAGCATCATAAATACTGTTGCCTGGATAAATGCTACAAGAAGTTCAAACAGCATTATCGGAAGCGGCAGAAAATAGGCATACAAACCAAGTGCAATGCTTACCAGAATTTCTCCTGCAAAAACGTTTGCAAAAAGTCGGATTGCCAAGCTTAAGGGGCGTGTAACCATTTCTAATAATTCCACAAGTGCCATGACAATCCCTGTGAAACTGAATTCATGCAAGAAATATTTTGGCCCTTTGGCTTTTATTCCGGTAACTATATAATAAATCAATACGATTATTGCAAGCGCTGCTGTTACATTAATATCATTTGTTGGCGAGGCAAGTTCACCGCCTGATTTTAAATGTATTATTCTCAGAGGCAGCTGGCCCATAAGATTTGCTATCAAGATAAATAAAAACAAAGATGCAACAAGCGGAACATGCTGCCTGTTCTTATTGGGAATCATTGTGTCCAAAGTTCCCCAGAAAAACTTTAAGATGCTTTCGCTTACAGCCTGCAGTTTTCCTGGTACAAGAGACAATTTTCGAGTTGCAAAGATTGCAAAGATTATTACAACTGCCATTGCAAACCACATGGTGAAAATAGTATCAAGATTGAATGTTAAATTGTGTCCAGATAAGCTTAAATTGTATATCCAGTGAGCTGGTTCACTCATTTTTTCTCTCCCTTTGCAAATTTATTCTAACGCGCTAAAAAAAAAATCGCAAATTTTTTTTGTTTGTTATAAAATTATTTTATATAAGGAATTTTATGAGAGGGATATATGGAATTTCTATACCTCGATGAGGTAGATTCAACCAATCTTTACGGTAAGAAAAATATTGATACACTGGCTGATAAAACTGTGATTTCTGCAAAACGACAGTTAAGCGGCAGAGGACGTTTAAATAGAGTTTGGCTGGATTTGGGTGAGGGAAATTTATTTGTATCAGTAGTTTTAAAACCTTCTTTGAAATTTGATGAAAAGTTTGCGAATTTAACACAATATCTGTCGGTAATTCTGTGTAAAACTCTTGAACAATATGGCTTACAACCTGAAATTAAGTGGCCAAATGATGTTTTAATTAATGGTAAAAAAGTCGCCGGAATTTTATCTGAAACTGTCATGCAGGGTCAAATTTTTAAGGGGCTTGTTCTTGGATTTGGGATAAATATTTCAGCCGGAGAACGTGATGTGAAGCAAGTTACAGATAAAGCTGTGACTTCAGTTTCGCTGGAGCTTGGAAAGCAGGTTGACGGGAAATTATTTTTAAATGATTTGCTAAATTTGTTTTTTAGGGATTATAATAAATTCTTGGAAAGCGGCTTTGAGTTCATAAAGCATGACTACATTAAAAGAGTCAATTTTCTTGAAAAAGAGCTTTGTGTTAAAGTTTTTAATGATACAAAATGCGGTGTTGCAAAAGGTATTAATGACAACGGCGCGCTTATACTTGAAAAAAATAATGAAAAATTCGTACTTATAATAGGAGATATATTATGACAGGACAATTTATTGTACTTTTAGAGCAAGGTGTTGCTCTAATGGGGATAGGAATGGGCTTTGTATTTGCCTTCCTGACAATCATGGTTTTTACAATGGGGGGCATGTCAAAAGCTGTTCAGGCTTTGAACAAAATCTTCCCTGAAGAAGTTAAAGTGGTTGAAAAACCGGGCAAACGTGCAAATATTTCACAGGATGAGGCTATTGCTGTTGCAATTGCTGTTGCTAAAGCTCGCGGATAAATTTTTATTATTACGAAAGGATATATATTATGGGAAAAAAACTTATCAAAGTTATGGATACCTCCTTTAGAGACGGTTTCCAATCAGTTTATGGGGCAAGAGTATTTGTTGACGATTTTATTCCTGCCTTGCAGTCTGCTGTTAATGCAGGTCTAAAACACTTTGAAGTTGCAGGCGGTGCAAGATTCCAGTCACCAATTTTTTACTGCAACGAAAATGCATTTGAAACAATGGATAAAATCAGAGCTGCTGTCGGACCTGATATTAACTTGCAATCATTGGCACGCGGAGTTAACGTTGTTGGTTTGGATTCTCAACCTAGAGATATAATCAACCTTCACGCAAAAATGTTCAAAAAACACGGCGTTACTACTGTTAGAAACTTTGACGCTTTGAACGACGTTAATAACCTGATTTATTCAGGTCAATGCATTCGTGATAATGGTTTGAAACATGAAGTTACAATTACAATGATGGAACTTCCGATTGGATGCACAGGCGCACATGACGTTGCATTCTATGAAAAAGTTTTGAGAAATATTCTTGATGCAGGCATTCCGTTTGACAGTCTTGCATTCAAAGATGCTTCAGGAACTTCAAATCCAAGAAAAGTTTACGAAACAATTAAACGTACAAGAGAAATTTTAGGGGAAGATGCTCATATCAGATTCCACTCTCATGAAACTGCCGGAACCGGACTTGCCGCTTATCTTGCTGCTCTTGATGGCGGTGCTGACGGTATCGACCTTTCTATGAAACCTGTTTCAGGCGGAACAGCCCAGCCGGATATCGTTTCAATGTGGCATGCATTGAAAGGAACTGACTATGATTTAGGAATTGATATTGAAAAAATTCTTGAAACAGAAGAAGTGTTTAAAGATTGCATGAAAGATTACTTCCTGCCTCCTGAAGCTTTGGCTGTAAATCCGATGATTATTCAATCACCATTACCGGGCGGGGCTTTGACAGCTAATACCCAAATGCTTCGCGATAACAATCTTATGGATAAATACCCTGAAGTTGTTGCTGCAATGAAAGAAGTTGTTGAAAAAGGCGGTTTTGGCACCTCTGTTACCCCCGTTTCACAATTCTACTTCCAGCAGGCATTTAACAATGTAATGTTCGGCAAATGGAAGAAAATCGCTGAAGGTTACGGTAAAATGGTTTTGGGTTATTTTGGAAAAACTCCTTGCGAACCTGATGCTGAAATCGTTAAAATTGCAAGCGAACAATTGAACTTGCAGCCGACAACAGAACTTGTTGTTGATATTAACGACAGAGATCCAGAAAAAGGTATTAAAGCCGCTACAAAACGCCTTGAAGATGCGGGCTTGCCGGTTAATGATGAAAACATATTCATTTCAGCCGCATGTAAAGAAAAAGGTATCTTATTCCTTGAAGGCAAAGGTACAATCGGCGTTAGAAAATGTGAAAAAGGCTCTGATGAACCTAAAACCGAATCTTCAAACGGTTACACGGTTTCTGTTAACGGAAAAAAATATGCTGTTGCTATTGAAGGCAACAAAGCTACAGTTAATGGCAAATTATATGATATTGATATTAAAGCCGGTATTGAAGCAAATCATGCTTCTGACAATGGTGAGGGAACTCCGATTAAGGCAGCTTTGCCCGGCACTGTTTTAAAAGTATTGGTTGGTGTCGGCGATACAATCAATGAAGGCGATGTGCTTGCTGTTATCGAAGCAATGAAAATGGAAACTGAAATTAAATCTCCGGTTTCCGGTGTTGTAAAATCAGTTGATATTGAGGCTGGAACGCAGGTTAAAACAGGGCAGGAACTTGTTACAATCGGTTAATTAGAGTATAGATGAAAACTGCCTTTGCGGCTTTTCCTAGAAGGCAGTTTCAAAAAATAAGTAAAAGAAGGACAGAAAAATGAATATTGCAGACAGTTTATATAAACTTTGGCAGTCAACGGGTATTGCAAACTTTGTGCAGCCTGTAGATCCGTCAATTACAAACGGGTTTGAACAATTCCTTCATCAATTCGGCTCACCGATTATGATTGTAATTTGTTTATTCCTTTTATGGCTTGGTATTAAAAAACAATTTGAACCGTTACTGTTAGTTCCGATTGCATTCGGAGGTTTGTTATCAAACATTCCAGTTGCAGGAATTGCAGAACCTAACGGATTTTTGGGAATTATTTATGAAGCTGGTATTCATAAAGGTTTGTTCCCATTGATTATTTTCATGGGCGTTGGCGCAATGACTGATTTTGGACCGTTAATTGCGAACCCTAAAACTGCGCTTTTAGGCGGTGCTGCTCAGTTTGGTATTTTTGGTGCATTGCTTTTAGCACTTTGCTGCTTCGGATTTACCTTGCCGCAG
Source organism: Candidatus Gastranaerophilales bacterium (assembly GCA_003150395.1). Taxonomy (GTDB): domain Bacteria; phylum Cyanobacteriota; class Vampirovibrionia; order Gastranaerophilales; family Gastranaerophilaceae; genus Scatenecus. Next base: position 8,378 of record QAMI01000055.1, read on the forward strand.
GCCGGTGCAATCGGTATCATCGGCGGTGCTGACGGTCCGACATCAATTTATGTTACGTCAAAGCTGGCTCCTGAACTTTTGGGGGCAATTGCCGTTGCGGCATATTCTTACATGGCTTTGGTTCCGGTAATCCAGCCGCCAATTATGAAACTTTTAACAACTAAAGCTGAACGTGAAATTCAAATGACTCAGTTGCGTGATGTTACAAAACGTGAAAAAATTGTTTTCCCATTAGTTGTATTGGGATTATGTATTATTTTCTTACCTGATGCGTGCCCCTTGGTTGGTGCATTGACCTTCGGAAACTTATGTAAGGAATGCGGCGTTGTAGAAAGATTGTCAGATACAATGCAGAATGCCTTAATTAATATTGTAACAATATTTTTGGGGCTTTCAGTTGGTTCAAAATTATCATCTGACCAATTTTTAACAACACAAACTTTATTTATCTTGATTTTGGGTATTTTAGCATTTTCATTTGCGACAGCAGCAGGTGTAATTTTTGCTAAAATAATGAACTTGTTCTCAAAAGAAAAAATCAATCCACTTATTGGTTCAGCTGGGGTTTCTGCTGTTCCGATGGCCGCACGTGTATCTAACAAAGTAGGTTTGGAAGCAAATCCGCAAAATTATTTGTTAATGCACGCGATGGGTCCAAATGTTGCTGGTGTAATCGGATCAGCAGTTGCAGCTGGTATATTACTTGCACTTTGCAACTAATAATTCTTATTAATAAAAAAGACCGCCTTTAAAAGCGGTCTTTTTTTATATTGTTATATCGATTTCTTTTCCTATTTTGTCGATTATTGGCTGGATTTTTTCACGTAATTCTGCTTTTTTGATTTGAGGATTTTTTTCTGTGATATTTTTTATTTCATCTGTGGCTTTTGCGATATCGGGATACTTTGATATGATTTTTCTGCCAATTTCCTGTGCAAAATATCTGTAACCTTTATGTCCGGTTGCTCTTATCGGTGTTGAATTAAGTGCATTTACAACTTCTTTGCAACCTTCTATTCCATCACTTTGAAAAATCTTTTGAGCCGTAACTTCAAGAACTTTCGCAGTTTCCAGCCTTGCTCCAAAATTAATGTTTATATTATTGTTATACATTTAAATCTATCTCTTTGCCTAATTTTTCAACAATACTTTCTGCTACAGCTTTGGTTGTTTCTCCTGTTTTATCAATTTTCATAATTTCCAGCAGTTTGTTTACAGGTTTTTGAAGCATGGGATTTTTATCTAGTAAAATTTTACCCGAAGAAATTAGGCATAGAAAACCGCATAATGGATCTCTGTTTAAATCGTTAACGTCTCTTTTTTCAATTTTTAAAACATTTTTAATTAGATTAACTCTGTCAGATTGGCTAACTTGCTTAAACATGTGTCCTGTAGTACTTTCAAGAACAGCCATTGTCTGAAGTTTGCATCCGAAGGATTGTGACGAGGGGGATTTTTGTATATTCATTTTGACTCCTTTAAATTTCTATATGATATAAAAACTATAAATTTTTTTTTTGCTATTTTGTTAATTTTTGTAATAAAATATTGTTTGAGGTAATTTAATGAAAAAACTTTTTATATTAGGCTCCGGGCGTGGTGAAAATTTTGAAGCAATTGTAAAATATCTGAATTCCTCAAAAATTAGTTCTGAAATCGAAATTACATGTCTTTCAGATAATATTGACTCAGATATTTTAAAGCGTGCAGAAAGACTTGGGATTAAGCATAAATATCTGCCTTTTGAAGAAAATTCCAAGTTTTTTGCAGACCATAATTTTGATTTAACTGCTCTTACGGGATACAGTAAATGCCTTGATGATGAAATTTTGCAGACAGGGACGTTTGTAAATATCCAACCTTCACTTCTTCCTGCATTTGAAGGGCAGGATGCTATAGCAAGAGCTTTCCAGTCAGGTGTAAAAGTTAGCGGTGTTACTGTTCACTATTTAACCAATAAAGACAGAGGCGGTAAGATAATTGCTCAATATCCGGTTTTAATAAATAATTTAACTCATTTTGATGAATTTCAAGAGTCAATTCACAAGCTTGAAAATATTATCTATCCGATTGTTATAGAGAAAGTTTTAGAAGATAAAGTTTTTGATTTCTCAGATTTGTTTAAATCCGGATGCCGCGGAAGTTCTGGCGGCTGTTCAGGTTGCGGTGGGTGCCATTAAAAAATAATCAAAAAGAATTAGTGCATTTTTTCAGCATGCGTTGTATAATTTTTATATAATTAAGCATGAGGGATTTTATATGTCGATTGATGATGCATTAGTAATGATTTTGGCTGGAGGCGAAGGAAAAAGACTTTATCCTTTGACTAAAGATAGAGCAAAGCCTGCTGTTCCGTTTGGAGGAAGGTATCGAATTATAGATTTTGTCCTTAATAACTTTATTAATTCTGGTTTCTTTAAGATAAAAGTTTTGACACAATACAAATCAGATTCGTTGAACAAACACATAACACGAGGCTGGGCATTGTCGCCATTTTTGAATCAGTATGTTGATTTGGCACCTGCACAGATGAGAACGGGGTCGGATTGGTACAGAGGAACTGCTGATGCTATTTATCAGAATATATTCCACATTACTGATGAAAATCCAAGGTATGTTTGCATTTTTGGAGGCGACCATATTTACAAAATGGATGTTTCACAAATGCTTGATTTTCATAAAAGCAACAATTCGGACTTAACAATTTCAGCAATTCCTATTCCTATTGAAGAAGCTTCTGAGTTTGGTATTATTGAGGTTGATGAAAACTGGCGTTTAACAAATTTTGTTGAAAAACCAAAATCTAAACCAAAATCCATTCCGGGAAACCCGAATATGTGTCTTGCTTCTATGGGTAATTATATTTTTGATAAAGAAGTTTTACTAAGAGCTTTGGATGAAGATTTTAATGTTGAAAGCTCAAGCCATGACTTTGGTAAAAACGTAATTCCAATGCTTTTGGCTGAAAACAAGCGGATTTTTGTTTATAATTTTGCATCAAATACTTTCCCGGGAATGACAGATGCTGAACGTGGCTACTGGCGAGATGTCGGAAGTATTGATGCCTATTGGCAGGCAAATATGGATTTGCTTGACAGCGCACCGGAATTAAATTTATATTCACGAGAATGGCCGCTTAGAACATTTAACTATAATTATCCGCCTGCAAAATTTGTCTGGTCGGAAGGCGATAGGGTCGGTATGGCTACAAATTCCATGGTATCTGAAGGCTGTATTGTCTCTGGCGGAGGGCTTTCAAGATGTGTTCTTTCCCCGCGTGTGCGTGTAAACAGTTATTCGCAGATTTCAGAAAGTATTTTGATGGAAAATGTTGATATTGGCAGATATTCACGCATTAAACGTGCAATAATAGACAAAAATGTTGATATTCCGCCAAATACCCGTATCGGATTTAATCGAGAGGAAGATGAACGTCGCGGATTTTATGTATCTCCTGGGGGCGTGACAGTTGTTCCGAAGGGTGCAATATTATAAGTAAGTATTTCCCAAATTATTAAGGTTTTATTGTAAAATTTTTGCATAAATTTGTGTTTTTTGTAAAATTTTTGTAATAATATTGATTTTGCAGGCAATTTTATACATTTACTGTCTTAATTGATTTGGGTAAACTTATGTCAATATCAGGTATTACAAATTCTATACGGAACGGCAGCCAGCGCCTTCAACAGGCGTTTTATGACTGTGTGCCTAACAGGATTGTGAATAGCGAAAAATGGCAAAAGCGTATTAAATGGGTTGGTTCTGAGATTTCATCACCTGAAAACCGTTTGATTTTAGGTGTTACAGCCTTAATGTCACAGCCTTTTATTGATGCTCATAACAAAAGCGTTGATGAAGATACAAGGAAAGTTTCAGTTTGTCGCACAATTGCAAAAATTGTGGCCGGAACTTTAACAGGGTATGCGATAAGAAAAGGATGTATTTCGGCTATTAACAAATGGTCTAAACTTCCGACTTCTGTTGATAAAAACGGTCAGAAAATTAAACTTACCAAGCTTAATACCTTTTTCTCGCCTACAAATGCCGCGTCTGATTTGTCAGAATCCTTTAAGCAATACCGCAATGCTTTAGGAACAATTGCTGCTCTTATGGTAATGACAGTTACTAACTTTTTGATTGATGCGCCGTTAACAAAATACCTTACAAACAAATTTGTTGCAGCGTCAGGAGGTGTAAAAAATGAAACCTCTAAATAACTTTACTGAAATTATTTCAAAAAATTTTATAAGCTGTAAAAATTATCTTTATAAAAATTATGGGGAAAATCCCGGTAAAATGCTTGTTCATACAGGAGTTTTAGGCTGGATTTTATCCTCTGCTGCACAGGTTGCGGCTGTTGTATTTAATGACAAAATTTCTGCAAAAGAGAAAATGTTCCTGATTCCTCAGGAATGCGCTGATGCAGCTGTTAATATTTTATCTTTTTACATTGTGACGAATACGTTTAAAGCAATTGGTTCAAAACTTGTCTCTACTGGGAAACTTTCGACACCAAACATTAGAAAATATATTCAGAAAGCAGGACTAGAAGACAAAGTAGGAAAAGTTACAACTGATATAAAAAAAGACATGACTGGTGCAATCAGACAGGAATATACAGATTTTAAAAGCGGAGTTGATGTAATCACAAGTACTGTTGGTTCAATTATTTCCTGCAATTTGATTACGCCGGTTCTGAGAAACCAGTATGCAGCATCAAAGCAAAAAGAAATTCTTGCAAAACGTAATCTGCAAAAAGATAACCCGGAACAAATTGAAAGACCAAGAATTTTAATGCCGTTAAGCATGGCTGATTACCAAAAACTTGCCTCTTTAAAATTCTCAGGTGGTAACATGAAAGTCTAGAAAATTAAAAGATTTGCAATTCCCAGCAGCGCAACTGCAATAATTACCGTAAATATTGTCATAATCAGATAAAACGGGTCAAGTTTATTTGCTGTATGCATTGAATATATCTGGCTGAGTACATTTTTTGAGAAATCTTCTTTTGCATTGTTTTTTGTCTTGTCAAAGGATGAGTGAAGAAGTCTTTTGAATGTATAAATATCTTCTAAATCTTTTCTTGCAATTGGATTAGAAATTGCAATTTTTTTTATCCGAAGATTTTCTTCATCAGTTAGTTCGTTGTCAATGTAGGCTGACAAATTTGATTTAAAATCTTCATATTGTCTGTTAATATACGGATTTTCAAATTCATCCTCTTCATCTGAATTTATTTTCTTTGAAATTTCAGTAAAGTTGTTTACAAGCTTTTTTAATTTCTGATACTTTTCATAGCACTCAGGGCAAATGCTTAAATGATATTCAATATATTTTTTAAGCTGTTCGTTAAGCTTGTCTTCTACGTAAAAAGAGAGCAAAGCATTTACCTGATTACAAGTTAATTGTTTTTGCATGGATGGCGTTCCTTTCTCTTACATTAGATGTAAGCTTTCAATCCTTCCTGAAGTTTGCATCTTGCGCGTGCAATACGGGATTTGACAGTTCCAACGCTGGATTTTGTCGCATGAGCAATTTCTTCATAGCTGAGTCCCTGAAGTTCTCTAAGCACTATTGCAATTCTAAACGGCTCAGGAAGTTTTTGGATTGCCTCCCTGATTATTTTTTCAAGTTCATTAGAGATGCATTTTTCCGGAGGTTTACATTTTTTATCTGGTATAAGTGAGAGAAGATTGAATGTCGAATTTTCGCAATCATCTTCATCAATCGAAATAGTGTCAGGTTTGCGCGCTGATTTGCGAAGTTCATCATAAAATAAATTTGTAATAATTGTGTTTAACCAGCTTTTAAAATTTTTTGGATTTTTCAGATTAGCAATATTTTTAGCGACACGCATAAGCGCTTCCTGAGTCAAATCAGAGATATTCTCTCTCTTGTCAGTAAGGTATGAAAATGCTGCAAAAACATTTTTTTGTTCTCTTTTGATAAGTTCTTCAAGCGCTTTGAGATCGTTTTGCTGTGACAAAACGACCAGTTCTTCCAAAGACATTTTTTTGTATTGCAGCTTGGAATCTGACATATATTTCTCCTTACCTTAATAGTAAGGAATATTTGTCTTGAATAACTTGCGCAAATGCTTATAGTCAACGGGTTATCTTTTTTAGAGCAGAATTATAATCAAACTAAATTTATTCGGCAGAGATATAACCACGAAGCGCTGTGTATGCAGCAACATAAGGTGAAGAAAGATATATAAAACCTTTAGTATTGCCCATTCTTCCCTGGAAGTTTCTGTTCTGAGTTGCAAGGCAAACTTCACCGTCAGCGAGAGTTCCTGCATGAACTCCGACGCAAGGGCCGCAGCCGGGCGGTAAAATTGCGGCGTTTGCTTCTACAAAGGTATTAATCAATCCTTCCTCAAGAGCTTTTAAGTAAACTTCTTTTGACGCCGGACAAATCAAAAGTCTTACATCAGTGTTAGCTTTCTTGTCCTTCAAAATATCTGCAACAATTCGTAAATCCTCAATTCTTCCGTTAGTACAGGTCCCTATAAATACCTGATCAACTTTTATTTTGTCGAGTTCGTCAACTGTTTTTGTGTTGTCAACTGTGTGGGGGCATGAAACAGTATGTTTTACGTCTTCAGCATTAATTTTTATAATTCTTTCGTAAAGTGCGTCTGCATCAGGTTTAAGAGTTCTGAATTTATCTTCTCTTCCATGTTGTTTTAAATATTCTTTTGTTTTTTCGTCCGCAATAAAAAGTCCGGCTTTTGCACCAGCTTCTACGGCCATGTTTGCAAGTGTAAACCTTTCTGACATTTCCATGTTTTCAATTGTGTCTCCGCAAAACTCCAATGCTCTGTAGGTTGCTCCGTCAGCTCCGATAAGGCCGATTAAATGAAGCATTAAATCTTTTGAACAAATTCCTTTTTGAAATTTTCCGGAGACCTCAATTTTAAATGTTTGCGGAACTTTAAGCCAGGTTTTTCCAAGTGCCATTGCAACCGCAATGTCAGTTGAGCCCATGCCTGTTGCGAAAGCTCCGAGCGCACCGGATGTGCATGTGTGCGAATCTGCTCCGACAAGAATTTCACATGGGTTTACAAAGGTTTCTATTAATCTTTGATGGCAGACTCCGGCACCGACATCAGAAAGAACGGCTCCATATTCTTTAGAAAATTCTCTCAAAACTGTGTGAGTGTTTGAAAGCTCTTTTCGCGGGCTTGGAGAGGCATGGTCAATAAAAAGAATTGTTCTTTTAGGATTGTTTAATTTTTCCTTGCCAAGTTTTTTAAATTCTTGAACTGTTAATGGTCCGGTACCATCTTGAACTGCACAAACATCAACGTTTGCAATTACCAGTTCACCCGCTTTTACGCTTCGTCCGGCATGCTCTGATATTATTTTTTCAGCTAAAGTTTGACCCATGATATCTCCTTATTTTGCGATTATTTTAGCACAAAAATTACTGTTATTATATGATATTGTGCGGCATTGTGACAAGTTTTCCGCCAACTCTTTCCGTAATTGCACCTTCCGGCTCGTAGTATGGCGAAACTGTCATAATTTTAGCTGCAATGTCCGGATAATAGTAAATAAATCTTAATTCACTGTCTGTAAGCGGCTGCTGGGTATGAACGTTTGCATAGCGTGCAAGTTCAAGGATATTTCTTGCTTCATGTTCATCCTTGAACTCAAGTTCAAGATTTTCGTAAACGTTTCTGAAACCTTTGATGCCTCCATATTCCCCTGTTGTAATTGTGCGGCCTGTTTCAATAATTTCCGGCTCGCCGCGTCCTAGTTCTTCAAAGTCGTAAAGCTCATAATTTCTTCTGTCTTTAAGGGCACCGTCTGCGTGAATTCCTGATTCATGAGCAAAAGCATTATCACCTACTGCCGGCTGGTTAATCGGTATTGGAACTCTAAATGCGTAAGCTGTGTATTTGGCAAGTTTCCAAATTTTGCTTAAATCAATATTCTCATCAACTTTGTATTTATTTTTAAAGCCTGCTGATTTTAACACAGCAAGAAGACATGAAACAAGATCTGCGTTTCCTGCGCGTTCACCCATTCCGTTAATTGCCGTGTTTATATATGCATCTACTCCTGCATCGATTGCAGCTTTGGCCCCCATTACAGAACAGGCGGCAGCCATGCCTAAATCATTATGATAGTGAACTTCTATCGGCATTTGTGTTTCTTTTGCTATTGTGTAAATTCTGTCATATGCTGTTTTTGGGTCTTCATAGCCAAGAGTGTCACAGTATCTGAAACGATGGGCGCCGCTTTTTTTTGCTTCAAGTGCATATTTTATTAAAAAGTTGATGTCGCTTCGAGATGCGTCTTCTGCATTAACGCCGATAGTCTGTGCACCTTTAGATACCGCGCATTCAACAGCCTCACAGGTCATATTAATTATGTCCTGGAAGGTCTTTTTACCCATGTATTTCCCGTTAATCATTTGTTCTGATGTCGACTGTGATAAATTCAAATGTTTTAGTTTTGGAACATTTCTAAATGAGAGTTCGACATCAGATGCAATTCCTCTCATCCAGCCGGATAGTTTTGTTTTTGTGATTACGTTTCGTTCGACAAGTTCCAAGTTACCATTGAGATAATTTATTTCGTGGCTTGTTGTCGGAAATCCAAATTCAGATTGGGTTATTCCCATGTCATCAAGCATAAGATTAATAATTGTTTTCTCAAGTTTTGCAAGTCCAAGTCTGGAGGTTTGAACACCATCCCTGTTTGTTACATCAACGAAATAAATTCTGTTACTCATAAAAACTCACTCCTATTTTTATAATATTATACACTAAATATCTTAAATAACTTGCTTTTTTATATAATATTAATTAAAATAATTATTATGGTTAATGCTTGAACTTTAGGGTAAGTTCAGGCTTGAAATAGAGTGCAGCATTGCGCGAAGCGGCTGTAAAACCGGACTGAGGATTATGGCGACAGATACAAAAATTTTAAATAAGAAGATTAGCAAGGAATATAAAACTGGTAATGTTAAAAGTGCAATTGAATTATGCCAGATAGGTTTGCAGGAAGACCCGACCAATGCGGATTTACATCTTAGGCTTGGGGATTTGTATTTGGCATGGCATTTGGATATTTACAATTCGGCTCAATATATTGATGAAGCCATAACAGAGTACCAAAGAGCTTTGGAATCTTATATTGATTCTTCTGAAATTTACTACAAAATCGGCCGTGCTCATTTTTACAAGGGGGATTTGGACAAAGCCATAAATTATCTTGATATGGCAATTTCAAAAGATGAAAAATTTGCAAAAGCATACTATCTTCTGGCTGAAACGTATACTAAAAAAGCAAGATTCCTAGAAGCCATGCTCAATGCTCAAAAAGCTGTTAAATACAAGCCTTTTAGAAATTCCTGCGCACACTTTTTGATGTCTAATCTTTATAGTATTTCTTCATACAGGTCATTTAAGAATTCATTAAAAGCAAAGTGGGAATTTATTTTGTCTGTTTTAACTCTTCCGTTCGATTTTCAGGCGCTTGAAAATGTCGGAAGAACTCTTTCTTATCTGAAATTTTTCCCGATTTTGGCAAAAGGCTTTTATATGGTTCACACAAAAGGTGTTGATACCGCAATAGATATATATATCAAAGCAATTGAAAAAGCTCCGGGATTTGTGCCACTTTATTGTCTTTTGGGTGATATTTACAGAAGTCTTGGCAGGTTTGATGATGCTATTACAGAATACAAAATGGCAATTTGGCTTGACAGTTTAAATATCAACGCCTACAGACATCTTTGCCAGGCTTATGAAGAACTTGGTGATTATGACAGCGCTGTTGAAGTTTACGAAAAGCTGATTCAAATTATGCCGAATATGCCTGATGTTCATTCAAATCTTGCAAATATTCTTTATATTAAAGGCGATATTGAAGGAGCCATTTCACATTTCCAAACCGCTGTAACACTTAATCCGCGTAAACAATGGACAAGTATTATTAATCAGACTTTAGGGTTTGTTTATCAGGAAGGCAAAAACGATATTAATGCGGCGATTTCCTCTTATCAGAGTGCTTATCTTTTGACTCCTGAAGATATTGATATTTATATTAATTTAGGAAGTGCTTTTTATGACAAAGAGGATTATGCAAATGCTCTTGCTGTTTACAGAAATGCACTTGATTTAGACCCGAAAAATGCAAAGATTCACTGTAATCTCGGGTTTTTGTACTGGGGTAAAGGCGATTTGGATGAGGCAATAAAAGAATACGAAATGTCTATTGAATATGACCCGAATTATGATATTGCCTATAACAATTTAGGCGTAATTTATCTTGACGATTTAGGCCGGGTGAAAAAATCAATTGAACTTTTCAAAAAATCAATTGAATGTAATCCGAATTATGCACTGGCGCATTTCAATTTAGCTCGTGCAATAACAATTACGGGTGACAAGATTGAGGCTGCAAAACTTTATCAGATTGCTCAGGATATTAACAAAGTTACAAACGAAATTGACGCGCAGGATATTATTGACAAGATTAACGGGCTCTTTTCTTAAGGTTTGGGCAATTCGCTGCTCTAATTATGCAATTTGCTGGTTTGTCCGGGTAACTTTAACGCAAATGATTTATAAAGTATATTTGTCCGTTATCGCAGCTTGTTGCAGTATGTTTTTGGGTTACCTGTAAATTCTATTTCCAATTTGAACCTGTGTAACGTACATGTCTTCGCAGGCGCCGTAACCGCGGCTTGTAGAATTCTTGTCAGAACGTGAAAGGCTTGTCAACGCAACAACATCGCCTTTGTCAGTGTATATATCGACAAGGTATCCGTCTAATTTCACAACATCATATTTCTTGATGCTTAACATCGCACTCATAACGTTTCTGTTGGCTGGAATTATATGGGTATGTCCCATATGGCTTGAAACATAGCCCCAATCATATGGCATTTCCCGGCTGTCGGGTGATTTAACCGATAACTGTCTTGCTGCGCCGAGTGTTTTTGTTGATTTGAAGCGAAGATGTTTTTTGACGTACTTTTTATCCGCAATTTCACCCCACACAAGTCCGACATCCATAAGACATACTTCATCAAAAGGTGTGCGCATAACGTCTCTCAAAAAAAAATTGGTATTTTTTGCGACAACAAGTGCTGTTATTGAATATTCTGCCTGCTTTTTAAGTGCGTATAATTTGTTTTTGTTAGTGCGAACTTTTATATATTCCTGCTCATTTTGCGGAAGGTTAATCTGCGTCGGGAATTCTTTCGGATTTAATACCGTGCTGGACATTGAAGTAATCTTTGGATTTATGTATGTCATTCTAAATACAAGGTCACCTACAAATGAGTTTACAATTAACAAAATCATTACGCCAAGTGAGATATAGCAAATTAGATTGAATACTTTTTTCATATATCCTAAATCCCTTAGCGTTTTGGCAATTGCTTACACGATAGTAAGGTCATCCTCTGCAACTGAGGCTTTTACCGGTAGTATAAATCCAAAAGTCGAACCTTTTCCAAGTTCTGATTTTACAAAAACCCGTCCGCCATGATGTTTTTCTATTGTTGTTTTTACAAGATTTAGCCCGAGCCCGGTCCCTTTTATTGTATGCGTGTTGTTCTCTACTCTGTAAAATCTGTCAAAAACTTTTTTCTGATGTTCAGGAGCAATTCCGCATCCTTCATCAGTTACAGTGACTTCAACTTCATTAGTGTTTCTTAGTGCAGATATTTTTACTGTTATCGTTCCGTTTTCCGGAGAATATTTGATAGCATTTGACATAAGATTTGTGAATGCTCTTTCAATACTGTTGTAATTTAATTCAATATCCGGAATTTCATCTTCTTTTGAAACTAAAACTTTTATATTATGTTCTTGCGTTAAAATGCTAACCTGATTTATACAATCTTCTACAAGTTTGGTCATGTTAACAGGTTCTTTTTCAAGTTTAACATCAGCTTCGAGTTTTGAAAAATCAAGGATATCGTTTACCATGCGATTTAATCTTATTATTTCCTGATTGATTGTTCCAATGAATTCCTTTTGAGTTTCGTAATCAAATTCGTTACCGTAATTGTACAATGTGTCAATGTAACTTCTTAAAACGGTTACAGGTGTTCTGAGTTCATGAGAAACATTTGAAATAAAGTGTGTTCTCATCTGTTCCATTTCAGCCTCGCGCGTAACATCAATCAACACAATTATGTAGCCTACGTAATCCTTGTTTCGCGTAAACATTGGGGAAATTAAGGATTTTAAAATCCTTTTGTCGATTACAATGTTAAATTCAATCGGTTTTGACTCAATAACCTCAAGCGGAGTATCTTTAAATTGTTCGATTTTGTCTTTAAAACAGAAGTTACCTGCCGTGTCCATATATTGCTGAATTTCAGAGTTGAGAATGTTTTCTTCGCCGACTTCCAAAAGCTTTTGTGCATGGTTGTTTACAAGAACGACTTTATCATTGTTGTCGCATACAACAACTCCGTTTGCAATACTCATTAATACTGCTTCAAGCTTATTTCTTTCAAGCGTAAGCTGTTCTATATTCTGTTCTTCGTATATGTGGAGTCTGTTAGACATATCATTGAATTCGTTAAAAAGTTCTTTGACTTCATTGGAAACATCCTGGCTTTCGATTTTGCAGCCGAATTCGCCGGTTGAAATCTTTTTAACGCCTTCCTGAAGAATTCTAAGCTCTCTTGTTATAAGATATGTGTTTATGAGAATTACAAATGCAAAAACCACCCAGGCAATTGTAAACACAAACAAAAGAGAAGCTCTTGTTGTTGAGGAAATCTGGCTGATTATATTTCCGGAGAGCGCTACAGTAACAGAACCAATTGTTGAGGAATCGTTTCCTTGAATTGGCGAAGTTACAGTAATATTTGCACGTTTCGTGGTTTTTGCCGTATTATTCCTGCCGGAGTAAAGCAAATTTCCATCTTTATCCCGAAATTCAATTAAGACAATATCATTATGGCTTTTTAAAAGTCCGTCAGCATGCTGCTTAATTTCTTCTTTAGCCCTTGTATCATTTAAGCCGCGTGTTATTTCAACGCCTTCTATTGCAAGTATTTTTGATATTACCTGACCAAAATTTTTGTAGCCTTCATTTAATTTTTTTTGAATGTTGAATATCGCAAAAATTGCAATAAACACAATAAGAACAGTGCTTAAGATAAGCCCTGAAATTATTAAACGATTTTGTGTCGTTAAACTAACCCTGTTTCCCATGATTAAATTATAGCACTTACAAGCTTCTCAATCAAGGAAACAAATTAAGACATATATAAAAAGTTTTAATAACTGTTTTTGCAAGTAATAAGTGTAAAATTACCTCTATTTAGATTTGTAAAATCTTTGTTGTTTTTGCAACACAAATATTGAAAAATATGTAAAAATATGTTACAATAATAGTAGAGGGGCGTTAAATGCCCTCAGCGTGGTTTTTATACACCCCTTGATGAGTGTTATTCCCCACACCACTCTTTAATAAAAAAGGTATCCGTTACTTCAACCTGTGAGGTCGACCTATGGATACACTTATTTTGCTGCGCTCTGAATCTTGTGCCAAATTGCTGGAAAAGGCCGTTTATCTTTCTGTAATTGCCGGAATTGTTTGTATTCAAAGCTTTATATTGACAAACCCAATTATGGCTGATGAATTAAAATTAGCGCATAATACTGTTGCAAAGGTTGACGTTCACAGTTTGAAAGAAAAGATAATGATTGAAATTTCACCTGAAGCTCGTAAAAAAAGCTTTGATGAAAATATTAAGGCAAAATATCCAAAAGCTCAAATAACAGATGTTCACGATGGAGTTAAACACATCAAATTAACAAAATATTATAATGGCAGACCTGTCAGAATTAATATTGTTGAAACCGATTTGAAAGTCGCCAAAAATCTTGAAGTTGTTCCGGTTCTGTCTTCCTCTGATAAACTTCAATCAAGACGAACAATCACTTCAATTGCAAAAAGCAAAAATGCAATTGCTGCGATTAACGGAACATATTTTAAACCCCAAACCGGAGTTCCGCTAGGAACTTTGATGATAGACGGAAAGGTTTATACGGGTCCGGTATATGACAGAGTTGCAATGGGAATTTTTGAAGACGGATTTGACGTAGCCCGCGTTCAGCTCAATGCAACTGTCAGCGGAAGCGGGGTTACAATCAAAGTTGACAATATAAACCAGCCAAGAATGCTTTCTACATATGTTCTTGTTTATACTCCGGTGTGGGGAAAATATTCTCCGTATGCTCCAAGGTATGGTATGAGTTTGAGGGTTGCGGACGGTCAAATTACAAAGGCCTCCGCTAACCCGCTCGATATTCCGGCAAACGGTTATGTAATTTCAGGCCCTAAAAAGCTTCTTGAACCTCTTTTAAAAGACAAAGACGTAAAACTTGATATAAAAACTTTACCGGAATGGAAAAATGTTAAACACATAATAAGCGGCGGTCCTTATTTGGTTAAGAATGGCGAAGTCTTTGTTGATATGACGGCTCAAAAACTAGCAGCTGTAGGAGGCAGAAATCCGCGTACTGCAATCGGTTACACTTCATCTAATAATTTGATTTTGGTTGCCGTTGATGGCCGTGAAGGAAGTTCAATCGGAATGACTTTGATGGAGCTTGCAAACTTTATGCAATCAATCGGATGTGTCGGCGCAATTAATCTTGACGGCGGCGGCTCAACTGTTATGTACATTAACGGAAAAGTTGTTAACAATCCGCATATCAGAGGCGGCATTCCTCTTTCAAACGCACTCGTTTTATCAGAAAAAGTAAGTGATTTGGCTTCAAACCCTCAAGAATAACTCGTTTACTCTGCTCATTAATCTCGGATACCTCATATAAGTTATAATTCTTACTCAATAGCACACACCCCGCTTGCTCCGCGGGGTTTTTATTTTAAATATCAACCATAACTGATGCTGTTGTGCTCAAGTCGTCAACGGGCACTACATTTGAAGGTTTCCACCAGCCTCTTTTTTGTCCTATTATGCCGATTGCAATTGTAGCTGCAAATAACGCTGCTCCAAATACACGGAGTTTTCTTTTGCTCAATTCTTTTTGTTTCTCTTGTTCTTCATTTTTTTTGAATTTTTGCGGAGCAGTAAGATTTATATTACGTGAATTCGCAATGTAACTGTTTTTGATTGAATTTATTTTTTCGATTGGCATAAATTTTCTCTTATTTTATACTTAACATTTGAACATAGAAAAAACTGTTAAAATTGTGACCATTGTTAAACGTGAGGTGTTCTATCAATTGCTTTTTCAACACCACTCCAGCCTTCCTTGTAAGCAATTCTTCCAAGCAACATAAGTCCTGCTAAAAGAATTGCGTAATTCATAATTTTGCGTGTTTTGCTTGTGTTTTTGTCGTTTATGTTATTTACTATTTTGATTCCAATATGAGGTTTAGTACGTTTAACTTTTGTATTTTTCTCTTGTCCTTTGTAGTTTATAAGTGCATTGACTCTTTCTATATACATTTGCTAAAAGTTCCTTTTTTAGGTTAAAATCCCTGTTGTATCTTTTATCAATTCTTCAAGTTTATCCAAGCCGCATTCTTCATAACTGCCCTCAATGCATCCGTTTGCATCTTTAAATGTGCACCCGTTCTTATACCTTGCGGCATAGGCTATTCTTTTACCTTCTTGATTGAATTTTGTGAGTTCTCCTATTTTACCGTCATCGTCAATCATTATTTTGTATTGAATATTATTTGTACCGGGATATCTTATTTCATATTCACTGTTTCTAAGCTTGATTATATAACTTCCATCTGCATTTTTCGGTAGTGAAGATGTTTTGTTTGAAAATCTTGAAGTTATTCCGTCAGGTAAAACATTTGCAATTGCGTAGTTTTTATATTTTGTAAATTCTTTTTCTGTGATTGTTATATTTTTATCTCCGTAGAATTGTTCAAAAACATACGAATTTTCTTTATCATCATATACTTTTCTAAAAACTCTGCCGTCAGGAAGCGTTATGCCTTCAAATTCTACAAGTTTGCCATTAACTTTATCAATTCTAAAGGTATATGGCATGTTAGGATCACCAGGTTTTCCGATTAGAAATTTGGTAGTTCCATCAGGTCTTTTTATGTGAGTAATTTTGTTTCCGTTTTTATCCAATGTTTTAGTAAATACCCTATTCCCGTTGTTATATCTGATAAAATTTTTGTCCTTGTTATCTAGTATATACTCAAAATTCTTGAGAAATTTTGATTTTAACCGATTATAGCTTGCAGGTAAATTATTATCAAAAATCTTTTGTCTGACCTGTTCAAGTTCGTTTAATTCAAGCGGAGTTTCATTTTTTAATTTTATTTTGCCATCTACCTCATCAAAAGGCATTTTTACTGCCTCTTTCATCGGTATAGGGGTACTGCCAAGAATTGAGGCATTTACGTTACGGACTTCATACGCCGTCATTGTTTCATAGTCATAAATAGTTTCAGGTCTGAAGTTGGAACCTTTTTCCATTGATGTTTTGTAAATCAATTTTCCGTCTTTATTTCTAAGACTGTATTCTGTAAGCGGGATATGAATTTGTTCGCCGCGGGTATTTGTGCTTAAAATATTATGTTTAGCTATTCCAATATTACTTCCGTTTTCTAATGTCCGGCTGTAAAGATAGCGGAAACTCTTGTTTTGGTCATCGTAAATCTTATTGAAAATTTTACGGGTTTTCTTACATATTAATGAATGACCGTTTTCAAGTTCTACTCTGAGTATATTATAGGCTGAATTTACAGGTTCTGTTGTATCTTCTGAAGCAAGTTTGGAGGTATTTGCAGGAACAGGCTTTGGTGGTTCTTCAGATGTAAGTTGTGAGACGGCTTTCTCAGCTTTGCCCCACCAGCCTTGCTTATGACCGATTATCCCAACGGCGATTATGCCCGCAAGTGCTGTTGCGCCAAGCATATATTTTGTTGCATTACTTTTTTCTTTTGTGTCTTGATTGTTCTCTGCTATGTTAGTTTGTGCTGTTTCCGTTTTAACTTGATTAATCTGACCGGTTTGACCTGCCGTTTTAAGTGCACTTATTTTTTCTATAGACATAACAACTCCTGTTTCTACCTGCTATATCTATAGTAAAATATAAACAAAATAAAAATTGCTATTCTTAAGGCTTATTATTAATAATAGTTTATATTTTGTGCAGCTTGTGCGTTAAAGGATAAAGTGTTATGTTTTTACCTGACATTCATGTCAATAATATTTGAAACCCAGGGAATTCTGCTATACATTCCCATAAATGAGGTTATCGCAAGGTAAAAAAGCAAAACGTAAATGGCTGTTTGGATTATTGAATATCCAAAAAATATAGGAGCATTAAAGAATAACGCGATTTGCGCTGCTAACAGATTTATAAAAGGTATCATACTCATAATATTTAACAAGAAGCCAAGCACAAGGCATAACAGAACATAACCTATTGAAATAAATATAGATTGAAAAATATGATATTGTAGAAACTTTGTTAATGGAGTTCTTCTCACAAGTGAAATGATAAGCCATATAAATCCTACAAATCCCATTGTTAAATAACTTAAACCTGACACAATTTTTTCAATCATATAAGGCTTAGTTTCATAATTGTTGTGTCGATACATATTTTATGCGCTTTCTAATTCACCCTTGCGTTTTTTGTCAATATATTCATCCAACACCTGAATATAGACAAGTTTATGTTCATCATTTTCAGGTTCAATTTTTATTGCTGCTCGATATGAAGCAATTGATTTTTCAATTTCACCTCTTAAGTAATGTGCATTTCCTAAAAGCATATATGTTTGCGCATTGTTCGGCGAAATTTTCAAAGCCTGTTTGTACAAATCCATTGCATCGTCCATTCTGTTAAGGTTTGCATAAAGATTTGCTAAAAGTAAATACGCATTGATTTCTTTCGGAGATGTTTCAATAGCGCGTTTGTACATTTCAATTGCCATTTCGTTTTCTTTAAATTCTGAGAGTGCAATTGAATAACAAATATACGCTTTATAATTATCACCTTCCATTTTAAGCGCTTTTTCAAAGTAATTGTAGGCTTTTTCGCGCTCTTTCATTAATGTCAAAGTGTTTCCAATACAAATCGCAACGATTTTGTTGTCCGGATTGAGTGCGAACACGCGTTTATATAAATCAAGCGCTGTTTCGTAATCAAAAAGTTTAAAACAGACATTGCCCATATCAACAAGTGCTGTAATATTTTCCGGGTCAAGTGAGAGCGCTTTTTCATAATAAGCTCTTGATTCTATGTATTCTTCATTGTCCTGATATAAAAGCGCAATTGCATTGTAGATTTCAGGATTGGAAGAACACAAATCAATTGCTCTGTTGTAGTAGAAAAGTGCTTTCGGGAAATTTTTCCATTCAGCAAACACATTTCCGATATTGTAATAAATCAAGAAATTTTTCGGATTAATTTCAAGCGCCTTGTTGTAGTATGAAAGCGATTTTCTGAAATCTCTTTCATAAAACCACATTGTACCCATTCCAACTAATGCTTCAACATCATTCGGCTCTATAGTCAAAAGGCTTTCTAAAACCGACATTACTTTATCATAATCCTGTTTTTCAAGATACAGCTTAGATAAAGTATGATAATTTGCCGTATTTTTCGGGTCTTTTGCCATTGCAAGAATGGCATCTTCTATTTGTCTGTCCAAATCTTTATTTTCTATATTTTCCATGTCTATATTTTAACCTAAACTTGAGGTTTTGTAAAAGTGTTAAGAATTGTATCTTTAGAGGGGAATAAGTGAATAGGTTCGTATCGTACATTTGAAACTCTTGAAATTTTTTCGATATTCGTATTTTTAATGAATTAAGACCTTAATGCCTAGATTACAAGTATCAATTCCTGATATGAACTTTTCATATCTCTCGTCTCACATCTTACCTCTCACTTCACCTCTAGCTATACTTCGAATATCCTTTAGCTTCTTCTCGCCATTCGTCTTCCGGAATGCTGAATGCATTGCTCCAGAATTTTTCAATCGCATATGTTTCGCGTTCATCTTTGTGAAGTATATGAACAACAACATCACCGAAATCTAAAAGATTCCAACGGTTTTTTGCATCGTTTTCTGCTCTTAAAGGAGGTCTGTTTAACTCTTTTTTTGTTCTTTCTTTTACTGTTTCCATCAAGGCTTTAACATGCGGTGTCGAATCGCCTGTCACAATTACAAAGTAATCTGCCATTGATGAAACATGACTTATATTTAAAATAGAAATATTTTTTCCTAATTTATCATCAAGCATTGCTGCAAGTACACATGCAAATTTATGGGATGTCATTTGTTCCAAAGTTTTATCCGTCCTATTCTATAATGTCTACACGGCGTTTATGTCTTCCGCCTTCAAAACCTGTTTTCAGCCAAATATCAACAATATCAAGCGCTAAATGTTCTCCGATTACACGTTCACCCAGGCAGAGAATGTTTGCATTGTTATGTGCCCTTGAAACCCTTGCTGAATAAGTATCTCCACATAGTGCCGCACGAATTCCCCGAACTTTATTTGCTGCAATTGACATGCCAATACCTGTTCCGCAAATTAAAATTCCGCGGTTTGATTTGCCTGAAATTACTCTTTCTGCAACTGCACGGGCAATTTCCGGGTAATCACATGCTTCTTTTGTATGAGTTCCCAAATCAACATAAGGAATATTACGGGATTTTAAATATTCAATAATTTTTTCCTTATATTCAAAACCGCCATGGTCAGACCCGATTGCAACTTTTAAATCTTCCATATAAACACCCTTTCATAACTGTGGACGCAAGTCCAATATTCAAATTCCATTATTATTATAATGTTTTTTTGAATATCATGCAAATTATATGTGGATTTATGTTACAAATATTTTACGCAAGGCTTGTTATGCTATAAGATTATCATCACTTTGTGAAGCTAAGAGTATTTGTCCACGCAGGTCGATAAGGTCATTGCTTTTAAGAATTTTTTTATTGCCGTCTTTATCTGTTATTTCAGCCTCATAAGTTCCGTCAGCGTTTTTTGTTATCCCTTCTTTTGCAAGTTCTGCCGGATCTTCTTCACTAGTAACCTGGCTTAGTTCTTCTTTTTTTGCTTTTATTTCTTCTCTTAATTTATCAAGCGAAGTGTTTGTCAATGTAACTTGATTGCCGGCAGCGTCCTTAATTTTTGCACTATAGCTTCCGTCTGTATTTTTAGTTATGCCCTCTTGTCTTAGTTCTTCAAGTTTTTTCGCTTCTTCTTTGAGCTTTTGGTTGTCTTCCAAAGCTTTTTGATGAAGCTTTTGTGCTCTAATTTGCTGCTCTGTTTGTTCAGGTTGTTCTGATGTTCTTGTTGTAACTGTTTCTGGCGTTTCTGTTTCGGTAACATCCGAGGATTTTGTACCTGTAATCGCACTTGTTACGGCTCCTACAATAGAGGTTACTGCTCCAAGACCTATCATCCATTTTTCGCCTTTAGTCAAACCGGGGTCAGGATTATAATAGCCTGCACCATACATGTTCCCATAATATCCCATGTTATAATTCATGGGAAAAATGCCGCCTGAATAGCCGCTTCCGTAGTTATTATAATATTTTTCGGTGTGGATGTTGATATTAGGTCTGCTGCCTAAAATCAATCTGTCTTTTGGAACTGTATATCCACTTTTACCGACCATCCATGACATTTTTGTTCTCCTGTTTTTATTTTCCGCTTTGTGCTTTTTTGCCTTCTTCTTCGGCTGCGGCTTTGGCTTCTGCTTCAGTATTATATTGTCCGGGCAAATCTTGACCGTTCAATGTAGCAATCCAATGTGAGCCTTGTTGTTTTGCGCCGCTCTGGTATATGTCGTGGTTTGCCAGGCCGTAAGTTTGCGGTGTTACGCTGTTATGCATGTCTTCAATTGATTTTGTTTTGGTTTCGTCAAGGCTGAATGTTTGCCCATCAACCTCAACTGTGTTTGGTAGTTCTATGTTTCCGACTTTTAGAGCTTTGCCATCAAAGATTTTATTTGCAATTGCGCTAATCTGAGTGGAGGTCAGAGCTTTGCCGCCAGGACCTTTGTATAGTCCTGCAACAATATTATAGCCAGTATCTCCTGTTACTGTCCCATCTGAATTTTTAGTACCGCGTACAGTATAGGAGGTTGTAGAAGGTTTATCTTTAACTTCTCTTGCCCCTGCATTGTAGTTTTGCTGCTGCTGATAAATATCAGACTGTTCTTTTAGAGTCATCATGTCTTGAATTTGTTTACTTAGTTTTGCGTTTTCTTCTTCAAGTCTTTTGGTTTCTGCTTCAAGCTGGGCTGTGTTGTCAACTGTTTTAGTTTGAGGCTGTTCAACCGTGCTTTGATTTTCTTTATTTCCAGTAATGGCATTGTATATTCCAAGTCCGGCTCCTAGAGCCATTAGACCGCCTGCAAGGCCAATTCCCCATTTTTCGCCTTTGGTTAATCCGGTATCGTATGAACCGTATGCATATCCGTAATTTGGCATCGGAAACATGACACCATAATTGTTATGGACTTCTTTATGATATATGTTTATTGAACCGCCGCCGTGAAAAGCCCTCAGTGTTCCGGGTCTTCTAGGCTGCCATCCTATCGGGTGTCCGCCCATGACAATCTCCTTTTTAGTCTAACTTCTTATATATATAAAGTATATAAATAGATATATAATTTCATTTTTCTGACAAATTTTTACAATACTTAATATTTAAAGAAGCTATATATTATATATATGCCCGGATTTCGGTAAATTTTGCATAGCTTATGAAAATTAAATATCCAGGCTGGAGAACAATTGGAGGCTGGAGGCACTGTTTAACTGAGGGTAATCTTCTATTTTATAGTTTTTCAGGAAATTAATCGCTTCATAACGGGCTTTTTCCAAAATTTCTGCATCACGCACAATGTCAGAAATAATTAAATCAGGTAATCCGCTCTGGCGTGTTCCTAGAAATTCACCCGGACCGCGAAGCTGTAAATCTTTCTCTGCAATAACAAAACCGTCGTTTGTTTGCGTCATGATACTAAGGCGTTCTCGTGTTTCTTGCGAACGCGAGGGGCTTACGAGAACACAGTATGATTGAAGACTGTTTCTGCCAACACGGCCGCGCAGCTGGTGAAGCTGGCTTAAGCCAAAGCGCTCGGCATTTTCGATAACCATGACTGTTGCATTAGGCACATCAACACCGACTTCAACGACGGTTGTGGAAACAAGAATATCGTATTTTTTGTTTTTAAAGTCTGCCATGACTTGTTCTTTTTCATCGTTTTTAAGCTTGCCGTGCAAAAGCCCGATTTTAAATTGAGGAAAAACTTCTTGCTGAAGCCTTTCTGCTTCTTGAGTTGCCGCTTTAGCAGATAAAGTTTCGCTTTCGTCAATAAGCGGGTAAACAACATAAGCCTGACGCCCGGCTTCAATTTCTCTTTTTATAAGTTCATAAACGCTTTTATGCGAATATGTAAGAGAGGTTTTAATGGGCAGTCTTCCTTTAGGAAGTTCGTCAATAATTGTTAAATCCAAATCACCATGGACTGTCAATGCAAGGGTTCTCGGAATCGGTGTGGCTGTCATTGTAAGCATTTGCGGATTTTGCGATTTTTTCTTCAATACATTGCGCTGTTTTACGCCAAATCTGTGCTGTTCGTCCACAACAATTGCCCCGAGATTGTTAAAATCTATTGTGTCTTGAATTAGAGCGTGTGTGCCGACTGCAATATGTGTTTGACCGTTTCGCAAATCTGTTTGGAACTTTTCGCGTTCTTTTTTCTTCTGGCTTCCCAGGAAAAGACCGACGCTTAAACCAAGCGGTGTCAGCCAGCTTACAAGATTATTGTAATGCTGTTGCGCAAGAATTTCCGTAGGTGCCATAATTGCGCCTTGATAACCATTTTCAACACCAGCAAGAAGCATAATACATGCGACAACAGTTTTTCCGCTTCCGACGTCACCTTGCAAAAGTCTTGCCATTGGTTTTTCGGAATTCAGGTCGTTTAAAATTTCATTTACCGCTTTTTTTTGACCGCCTGTTAATTCAAAAGGAAGGCTGTCTATAAATTTTTGTACAAGTCCGTCATGTTTGATTTTTAAGGCGAGTGCTGAATGTTTGCTGTTTTCGTTTCGGAGTCTGACCATTTTAAGCTGAACAATAAATAATTCTTCAAAAATAAGGCTAAACCGTGCACGTTCAAGCAACTCCTGATTTTCAGGGAAGTGTATTTGTTCTATTGCTTTACTTTTGTCGAGTAGTCCGTATTTTTCGCGAAGATACTCCGGCAAAATGTCTTTTATGCTGTCTTTGTAAAGCTGAATTGCGTTGTGAATAGCTTTTCGAAGTGTTTTGACATTGAGGTTTTCGCAAACAGTGTAAATCGGAACAATTCGTGCCATATTAAGGTTTGAGGAACTGTTTTCAAGAAATTCGCCGGTCATAATCGAGTAAGTCGGTTTGTCGAAGGTTAAGCGGTGGTCAAAGTTGTTCATTTTGACCGTTCCCGAAACCATAATGCCGGCGTTGACCGGAAATTGCGCCTTTGTTCTTTCAAGTGTGAAACGGTTGCCTTTTGCCTGAAAAAATCCAAGCTCAATATAACCGCTTTCGTCTGCAATTTTGACTTTTACAACAGAAAGGTTGTTTTTTGAATTGAATGCTGAAACGGATTTTATATAACCGAATACGGTTGTAGACTGACCTTCCTGGAGGTTTTTGATGAGTGTTCTGCTTGAATAGTCAATGTGTTTTCGCGGCAGATAAAATATTAAGTCTTGAGCTGTGTAAATTCCTAGCTTATTAAGCGAATATGCAACTTTAGGACCGACGCCTTTAACGTATGTAACATCAGTTTCAGAAGGGGGCTTTAGAGCTGCCGGTGCACCAGTCTGCGCCGGCTCCGGTTTTTCTGTTTTAATTTCGGATTTAATCACCTTTATCAGATGGTCAATTGAACGTCTGCGCTCCGGAACTGAGGCAAATGGATAATGCTCAAAAGCTTCTGCTATAACTGCCCATTTGGGATTTTTTTTCGAAAGTTTAAAATACTTTTTGGCTTCGTTTGCAATAAAGCGCGAAAAAGTTTGGGTTTTGCCGTGAATATCGATGTATCTATGCTTAACCTCTACGTCAATTGCGATTTTAAGTTTCTCCAAGTCCTCAATCATAAAGTAATTGTAGCATACTTTTTGACCAAATAAAATTTATTATTTCAAGTTTATATAAATTTTTTTGAATAACAGAATCAGTAAGCTAGTTTATTCTTAAAACTTCGTAAATATCCATTTTTTTAGCTTTGCCGCGGATTTGAACTTCACTGATTTTGATTACGTCTGCAATTGTGCTTACGTATGAGTATGTTGAACTACTTATTAAAAAGTTTGTTTTATAAACTTTGTTGTAGCTTTCAATACGGCTGGCAAGGTTTACTGTGTCGCCAATGACTGTGTATTCAAGACGTTTTTCAGACCCGATATTTCCAACAAATGCATCGCCTGTGTTTATTCCAACTCCGATTTCGATTTTTGGTTTGCCTTCAAAAAGCCATTTATCCTGAAGCTCTTCAACTTTTTTTAGCATTTCGTACGCGCATTTTACTGCGTTTACAGGGTGATTTAAATCCTGAATAGGGTCGCCGAATACTGCCATGACAGCGTCTCCTATAAATTTGTTAATTGTACCATTGTATTTTGTAATTATTGGTTCAATTTCAGAAAAATATTCGTTTAAAATCACGGAAACATCTTCTGCTGACATCTTTTCGCTCATGCTTGTAAATCCTCTGATATCAGCAAATAAAACAGTTACGTTCGCACGTTTCCCGCCAAGTTTTATATCGTCAATATTTTTAACAACGTTTTTCATGACATCTTGAGAAAGATATTTACCCATTGCCTGTTTAATTTTTTCTTTGTTCCGGCCTTCCATGATGAAATTGTATGAGTATGCAAAAACCATTGTAACAAGTTGTATTGCCAGCGGTGTAATTACATTTACCGCAAAATTATTTCTGTAACATAAAATTGCCGCTCCCAGATAACAAAAGGCAACTGCTGCAAGGATGCCTATTGATTTGAAAAAAGACATTCTGCTGATGATTATGAAAGTCAAAATGCTTAAAAATACTATAACTAATACGTCTTGCCCGAATGTAGACATACGCATTAATTCATTGTTTAGAAGATTGTTGAAGTTAGTCGCCTGAACATCAACGCCAGGGTGTTCTGAAAGCATTGGTGTCGGAAGTTCGTCAATTACTTTGATTGCTGAAGCTTTTGCGTTAGCACCGACAAAGACGATTTTTCCGTTAAATTCTGACGGATCAATTATTGGTTTTTCTCCGTTTCGTATGTTATCAAGTGAATCAATAAGATCGGAGGCTGAATAGGTTTTGTGTGAAAAAGAGCTGTTGGGGCGGATTTTGTAGTATTTCAGATAGCTTTGAATTCCGTTATAGCTTGAGAAAGACGGAATACTCAGCCCTGTTTTATCAACGACTATGGAATTATCATATATAGAAGCCTCTTTTGTATCGTTAAGAAGCATGTACATTCTTAACGATAGTGATGGATAAAACTTGTTATCAACCGAAACAATTTGGTCTGCATAGATTAGATAGCCGTTTGCACTGAATCTTGTTGAATTAACAGACCCTGCGTATTTCACGGCATCAAAATATCCTTTTGGAAATTTAATATAGCTTTTATATTTTGAAGGGTATATGTTTTTGCGTTTATCTTTAATATTTACGCCGAATTTTTCAAAAAATTTCTGAGAATATTGTCCGTTTCCAGTTTCTTCCAGATTTTTTCCGTCAGAAAGACTGAAACCTACAACAAGATTATCTATTTTTGAAAGAATTTTGAAAAATTTGGCATCTGATTCAGGATTGTCTTTGTCCAGGCTGTTTACCAGAGCATCATATCCGATGAGTTTCGGATTTGCATATTCATGCAGGTATTCAAAAACTTTTCCGTAAAGTTCACGCTTCCACGGCCATCTGTATTTTGAAACAGATTTGTCATCAATAACAACCACAACAACGTCCTCCGGCGCAGGTTTGCGCGCTGAGAAATAATTAACCATGAGATTGTATGCATTCGGTTCAAATATCTGCCAGGAAAAAAGTATCACAACAATTGACAAAATTATGTGAAATAGTACTGAATATATAAAAAACGCTTTTGATTTTAACTTTTTCATACCCCTCCTTATTTTATGATATAATAAATTTTGAAAAAAGGATAGATTATGAACGAAAATTTAGTAAATATACTCTCACAAGAAAAACTTTTTCCTATTATTAGAAGTAATAATGCTGAAGTTGTGAAAAACACTGCATATGCTTTGATTGAAGGTGGTGTAAAGTTTCTGGAAATTAACGTTGAAAGTCCGGAAATATATTTTGCGATTGACGAAATTTCAAAACATGCATCTGTATGTGCAGGAGGTATAATCACTTCTATGCAGGCCCATGCCGCTGTTCAGGCAGGTGCAGAATTTTTATCCTCCCCGATTTTTCAAATGAATCTTGTTAAGTTTTCAAAAGATAGAAGGATTCCTTTTATTGCCGGCACGTCAACCGCAAATGAAGCTTATTCGGCTTGGAAGTCCAGAGTTCAGCTTATTAAAATTTATCCGATTGAGGCAATGGGCGGGGTTTCCTATCTTAAAAACCTTTTAAGACCCATGCCGTTTTTGAAAATCATGCCCACCGGAAATATAAAACTTGCTGATGTTCAAAATTATATTGATGCCGGAGCGGTTGCCGTTGGTGTCGGAAGAGATTTAACGGAAGGTTCTTCATATTCTGAAATTACAAAGCGTGTAAGAGGTGCCCTTAATCATTTAAAGGATTGTCATGAATAAAAATCTTGATATTATTACAATTGGTGAAAGTCTTATTGAACTTTCGAGTGACGAACATTTGAGTTCTGCTTTAACTCTTGAAAAGTATTATGGCGGAGATACTTTAACAGCTGCTGTTGCTGCTTCCAGAATGGGTTCAAGTGTTGGCTTGATTACAAGAGTAGGTGATGATGTTTTTAAAGATTACCTTCTTGAAAGCTGGAAAAATGAGGGGCTTGATATTTCACAAGTGAAAATTTC
>QAMI01000055.1:36530-69003 GCA_003150395.1 Candidatus Gastranaerophilales bacterium
TCGCCGAATACTGCCATGACAGCGTCTCCTATAAATTTGTTAATTGTACCATTGTATTTTGTAATTATTGGTTCAATTTCAGAAAAATATTCGTTTAAAATCACGGAAACATCTTCTGCTGACATCTTTTCGCTCATGCTTGTAAATCCTCTGATATCAGCAAATAAAACAGTTACGTTCGCACGTTTCCCGCCAAGTTTTATATCGTCAATATTTTTAACAACGTTTTTCATGACATCTTGAGAAAGATATTTACCCATTGCCTGTTTAATTTTTTCTTTGTTCCGGCCTTCCATGATGAAATTGTATGAGTATGCAAAAACCATTGTAACAAGTTGTATTGCCAGCGGTGTAATTACATTTACCGCAAAATTATTTCTGTAACATAAAATTGCCGCTCCCAGATAACAAAAGGCAACTGCTGCAAGGATGCCTATTGATTTGAAAAAAGACATTCTGCTGATGATTATGAAAGTCAAAATGCTTAAAAATACTATAACTAATACGTCTTGCCCGAATGTAGACATACGCATTAATTCATTGTTTAGAAGATTGTTGAAGTTAGTCGCCTGAACATCAACGCCAGGGTGTTCTGAAAGCATTGGTGTCGGAAGTTCGTCAATTACTTTGATTGCTGAAGCTTTTGCGTTAGCACCGACAAAGACGATTTTTCCGTTAAATTCTGACGGATCAATTATTGGTTTTTCTCCGTTTCGTATGTTATCAAGTGAATCAATAAGATCGGAGGCTGAATAGGTTTTGTGTGAAAAAGAGCTGTTGGGGCGGATTTTGTAGTATTTCAGATAGCTTTGAATTCCGTTATAGCTTGAGAAAGACGGAATACTCAGCCCTGTTTTATCAACGACTATGGAATTATCATATATAGAAGCCTCTTTTGTATCGTTAAGAAGCATGTACATTCTTAACGATAGTGATGGATAAAACTTGTTATCAACCGAAACAATTTGGTCTGCATAGATTAGATAGCCGTTTGCACTGAATCTTGTTGAATTAACAGACCCTGCGTATTTCACGGCATCAAAATATCCTTTTGGAAATTTAATATAGCTTTTATATTTTGAAGGGTATATGTTTTTGCGTTTATCTTTAATATTTACGCCGAATTTTTCAAAAAATTTCTGAGAATATTGTCCGTTTCCAGTTTCTTCCAGATTTTTTCCGTCAGAAAGACTGAAACCTACAACAAGATTATCTATTTTTGAAAGAATTTTGAAAAATTTGGCATCTGATTCAGGATTGTCTTTGTCCAGGCTGTTTACCAGAGCATCATATCCGATGAGTTTCGGATTTGCATATTCATGCAGGTATTCAAAAACTTTTCCGTAAAGTTCACGCTTCCACGGCCATCTGTATTTTGAAACAGATTTGTCATCAATAACAACCACAACAACGTCCTCCGGCGCAGGTTTGCGCGCTGAGAAATAATTAACCATGAGATTGTATGCATTCGGTTCAAATATCTGCCAGGAAAAAAGTATCACAACAATTGACAAAATTATGTGAAATAGTACTGAATATATAAAAAACGCTTTTGATTTTAACTTTTTCATACCCCTCCTTATTTTATGATATAATAAATTTTGAAAAAAGGATAGATTATGAACGAAAATTTAGTAAATATACTCTCACAAGAAAAACTTTTTCCTATTATTAGAAGTAATAATGCTGAAGTTGTGAAAAACACTGCATATGCTTTGATTGAAGGTGGTGTAAAGTTTCTGGAAATTAACGTTGAAAGTCCGGAAATATATTTTGCGATTGACGAAATTTCAAAACATGCATCTGTATGTGCAGGAGGTATAATCACTTCTATGCAGGCCCATGCCGCTGTTCAGGCAGGTGCAGAATTTTTATCCTCCCCGATTTTTCAAATGAATCTTGTTAAGTTTTCAAAAGATAGAAGGATTCCTTTTATTGCCGGCACGTCAACCGCAAATGAAGCTTATTCGGCTTGGAAGTCCAGAGTTCAGCTTATTAAAATTTATCCGATTGAGGCAATGGGCGGGGTTTCCTATCTTAAAAACCTTTTAAGACCCATGCCGTTTTTGAAAATCATGCCCACCGGAAATATAAAACTTGCTGATGTTCAAAATTATATTGATGCCGGAGCGGTTGCCGTTGGTGTCGGAAGAGATTTAACGGAAGGTTCTTCATATTCTGAAATTACAAAGCGTGTAAGAGGTGCCCTTAATCATTTAAAGGATTGTCATGAATAAAAATCTTGATATTATTACAATTGGTGAAAGTCTTATTGAACTTTCGAGTGACGAACATTTGAGTTCTGCTTTAACTCTTGAAAAGTATTATGGCGGAGATACTTTAACAGCTGCTGTTGCTGCTTCCAGAATGGGTTCAAGTGTTGGCTTGATTACAAGAGTAGGTGATGATGTTTTTAAAGATTACCTTCTTGAAAGCTGGAAAAATGAGGGGCTTGATATTTCACAAGTGAAAATTTCGCAAGAGCATAACGGATTATATTTTATTGCACGTCCGACAGGTTCTCCTAAGGAAGTTTCTTGTTACAGAAAGAGAATTGCGCCGTCAAAACTCTCCGTTGAAGATATTTCTGAAGAGTATATTGCAAATTCTAAAGTTGTTTATGCTTCCGGAGTTACGCAATCTTTGTCACTTTCAGCCAAGGAAATGGTTGCTGAGGCCTACAAACTTGCCAGAAAAAATGATGTTATAACAGCTTATGATCCGAATTATTCTTCTCAGATTACAACTCCTGAAACTGCAAGAGAAGATTTTAACAATGTTATTTCAGAGATTGACGTACTTTTTATGAATTCCAAATATGATACCATCAACATCCTTGAAATTGATTCTGTTGAAAATATTGTAAAACGTATTTCTGATATGGGGGTTGGTATTATTGTTATAAAATCCACCTGTGACGGTGGTTATTTTACTGCTTATAACGGAAATATTGTTTTTGAGGAATTCTATACAAAAAATCCAGTTGATACAACCTGTTCCGGTGATGCGTTTAACGGCGGATTTTTACATGCTTTAACTCATGGACTTACACCTTTTGAAGCAACGCGTTTTGCTTCTGTTGTTGCAGGGCTTCAGGCAAAAGGCATCGGAGCTATTAAATCAATTCCTTTCCGGGATAAAGTTTATGAAATTTTTGATAAGGGCGGTTCAAATGAGTAGTAAAAAAGTTGTGATTTCCGGATATTATGGATTTGACAACTTTGGCGATGACGCGATTTTATCTGTTTTATGCGAAAAACTTAAATCTTTAAGTGCTGATATAACTGTAATCTCTGCAAATCCTCAAAAAACAGCAAAGGATTTTTTAGTAAACTCAGTTAAAAATTTTGATTTGCCAAACCTTTTGAAAACTATATCTGATTCAGAAATTTTAATATCAGGCGGCGGAAGCCTTTTGCAGGATGTGACAAGCTTAAAAAGTTTATTATATTATTCTTTTGTTCTTTTCTCCGCGCTTGTCATGCGTAAAGATGTTATTATTTTTGCACAAGGAATAGGACCATTAAACCGTAGAATTTCAAAACTGCTTGTAAACTCCATTTTACAGCACGCAAAATTTGTATCTGTAAGAGACGAAAAAAGCCAGGCGCTTTTAGCTGATTGGAAGATTAATGCAAAACTTGTAAATGACCCGGTTTTCTCATTGTCAATTCAGGAAATTCCAAAGAATTTTGCCATCGGAGTTCAATTACGTGAATTTTCAACTATGAACGATGCTTTTCTGGTTTCGTTGGCGCAATTCCTGTTAAACGATTTTCCTAACAGAAAAATCGAGCTGTTTATCTTTCAAAAAGCGCTTGATGAAAGAGTTTGCAAAAAGTTCGCTAATATTGTTAAATCACAAAATCCTCATGTTGAAGTTGAACTGATTTATTATGAAAACAGAACTGAAATATTTAAACGAATTGCGCAGCTTGACTATATGTTTGCAATGCGTTTTCATGCAGTTATTGCGGCCATTAAGGCTGGTGTTAAGACAGCTGCTATTGATTATGATATAAAAGTACAAAGGCTTGCTGAGGAAGCTTCTATCCCGCTGATTTCACTTATGGCTGAAGAAAATGATTTTAATGCTATATTTGACAGCATAAAATCGCTTAGCCCTGCCAGATTAAGCGATTTTGCCAATTCCAAACAGTTTGACTGGTCGGAGATTGAAACTCTATTCCTTTAAATAGTTTTTGCGAATATCTGTTAATACATCTTTTATATTGTTGTCATCTCTTGTAAGCTCTATGTGTGCCTGCTCAAATTCTCCGGCTGTAATTTTTCCGTCGCCTTTTCCGCCAAGTGCATCCATGTAAGCTATTAAGGAAGTCATTTCCGAACTTGTTATTTTCTTATCTCCGTTAATATCAAGATTTTCAAAAGCTTTTTCTGCATCAGCACGTATTTGAGCTTTGTCTTCTTCTGTCGCTGTATTTCCTACGATTTTTTCTAAGAAATATGTTGTAAATTCGTCTTTTGTCATTTCATTGTCAGCATTACCATGTTGCTTATCAATATATGAAAGGTATGATTTTCCAAGAGCTTTTGCGCTTTGAATATAACTTTCTTCAACTTTTGTTTGCTCTTCTTCTGTCGGGTTTTCTTTATTGTTTAGTTCTTCCCACTTATCTGTCACAAATTTATATTCTTTTTGCGCATCCATGTTTTTTGAAAGTTCTTCACCAAATTTTGTGTCTTGAGGTGTTTGAGTTGCTGCTTGCTGGCTTGCTTTTATTTGCGCAAGGTTTTGCTGGAAACACATTTCAGCTGCGTTTGCAGCCTGTTGCATTCCCATATTGTAAAGTCCGGGATCCATCATTCCTCCATACATGGAACCTGTGTAAAATCCACCGCCCATAGGAAATATTGAACCTGTATAAGGGATACCGCCTCCTAAACCGCCCATACAACCCCATATACTTGGACCACACATACCACCGCGGGTTATGCTTCTGGTGCTTGCCAGAAAAAGCGTATTGCCTAGAAAGCTTTCGCTAAGTTTTTGCATGTTGTTAGCAAATTTACCCAGGTTAAATTCTATACCCATAAATCCTCTCTTTATGAATTATTTATTATATATATAAAGTTTATATACTCAATTAAATTGCTTTTAATTATATATTCTTTAAGAAATCTTAACATAATATTATATAAAATTTATAATAAAAAAACTCACATTTCTGTGAGTTTTATACTTGCCCTGGGCCAGACTTGAACTGGCACTGAGTTATTCACCCAATTGGATTTTAAGTCCAACGCGTCTACCGATTCCGCCACCAGGGCAGGGCTATTATTAAATTTTTATTAAAGTTTAATGAATTCTGTCAGGTATTGTTTCAATTCGGTCAGAATTCTTTTGATTTAGCCGATTTGCTACCTTTATATTCTATGTTAAAAGCTTTTCGTTGTCAATATCGTCTTTTGTTTTTTTACAAGATAAAAAAGTTTCAATTTCTTTAATTTTATTTTCTAATGCTGCTAATATTTTATCAAGATACTTTTCAACTTCATCTGTCTTTCTCAAGGTTGTTTTGCCGAATAGCGCCGGATAACTGATATTATCTAATAATATGTTTTTAAAGCCTCTTATGTATTCGTAATATTGATTATCAATGAAATCCTTATATTCGCATAAATCTACAAAAACCTCGCATATTTGATTTTTTGCATTTGTTATGTTATGTTTTTTTATGTTTTTTGAAACTTTTTTCAGTTTTTCGTAAAGATTTGAATACATACAATGAAGTTTCTGCTTTTTGTCAGGTAAAACTTTTTTGAAGTATTCAATTGTTTGCGCGTATCCTTTTTCCATTAAATCACGACGTTTTTCTTCAGGCATATTAAAGTCTACTATATTAATATCACCGGCATTTATAACTATATAATCAAATTTATCATTTTTTCCGTATATATCTATAATAAATGTTGTTGCCATTGAGGTTGTAAAGGCATAAAGTGAATTAACATATTCAATTGTATTTTTGTCGTTTCCTTCAAAGTCGCCTTCAAGCCTAAATTCAAGTACGCGTTCGTCTTGTGGAAGAAGATGTTTTGAGAGTTTCCACATTGGCCAGCTTTTCTGCAAATCCCCATCAACAAGAATTCTGTTATTATATTCTACAGGCCGCATCAACCCCGGCATACCACAAGAAATTCTTATGGCTGAGGCTATTTCATAATCAGGGGTTTCATATTTTGAAAATTCTTTGCATTCAAAGCTTGATAAGTCGGTTGTAATTATAACTAAATCCTTTTCAATGTCTTTAAAAGTTACGGCTTTGTGAGTACCTTTTTTGTATTTGGCACCGTAGTATTTTTTTTCAATCAGGTCCCTAATCCATTCAAGAAACAATTCGCCTTTGCTTAGCGCAAACTTTGGACCAAGTGAAAGCTGAACATCCCGAAATATTTCAAAATTAAATTGAATAAATACATCATAAGCTTCTTCAGCTGAATAACCCACTGCCATTAAGCCGGCAATAACGGAACCGACAGAGGAACCGGCAAGAGTTGTCGGATTTATTCCTAATTCCTCCATAGCGCGCATTGTGCCAACATATGCTGCGCCGCGAATTGCACCGCCGCCAAAAAGACAAGTATATTTTAACGAATTATTATTTTCCATTGTTTTAATTATACACAAAAAAAGACAGTTGAGTATCATTCAACTGTCTTTTTTATTAATAATTTTTATTATGCTGCGATTTCGCCTTTAATTTCACGAATCAGGTATTCAGCCACCCATTCAAAGTCTTTGTTTTGTTTTGCAGCGTTTTCAAGATATTTGATAGAAGCGTCTCCAAGTCTAATAAGAGTCATTGCAACGACACCTCTTTTGATACCTCTTACAACCTGTAATTGGTCTACTAACTGTGGAAGTGCAGAGGTTCCACATTCAACAAGCATGTTTTCAACTTCATTTTTTATTGAATTATCTGCATTTTCCAACTTTGTAAGAATGTCTTTTACTGATTTCATGATTATCTCCAATTTTTTTCTCAACTTATATTCTTATTATAATCGAAAATTGATATTATCAGAATTTCCTTACATAATCTTTATATGTTTTAAAATCATGTAAAGATAAATCATGAAATCTTTATAATCAAAAGCTAGCTGAACATTTTAAAGTTTCTTTCTACGTTTTTGTCGATTACTGATTTTATGGAATCATATTCTGTTTGTAGAGATTCGTGTTCAGTATCAATGTTTTTAAGTTCAAGGTCGTAGCGTTTATCTTTTGCCTGAATTTTATTTGTTTCTCTCTTATATTCAGCTTCGGCTCTTGTTATCTCAAGATCAATTGTGTCTTCAGTGATATCACTGCAGTTTGAGTACATTGTTGAAATCCATTGAAACTCATCATCTACCTGAACCATTGACAACAAACCGCTTTCAAGAGCGAATTGAATCCATTCTGCGCTTTGTGTAAGCTCTTTACTTATTTTTTGGTAACCGCTTTCTTGCATTTTTTCAAAAAGGTTTGTATACCATTGAGCTTTTGCGTCAGCATTTTCATTTGGATTGTTTTTATCTATCCAGGTGTATTTTGGAGCACCGTATTGATCTATCATTTGTTCGATAAGATAAATATCTTTTATTGCTTCAAAGTTTGCTTTGTACGTATTGTTAACAAGAGTTCCATTTTCTATTTGTCCAATAGTAACTGTGGTATTTCCATCAAGATTTGTTGTTGGCAGACCGCTTTTATTGATAATCCAATCCATATCATCAAGTTTGTCGTAATCAGCAGAACCTATATCTGTACCAAAAATGAATATGGACAGTTGTTTTGCGGCTTCTTCATAGGCTGCTTTTTCTGTAGGAGCGGAATTTGCGAATTTATCACGATCCATTTCATTGAGAGCGCCTTGTTGGAAATATTTATATGCTTGTTTAACAACTTCTGCAATTTCTTCTTCGTCTGCTACAGTTGTGAAAGTCGCAGCAAGAGGGTCTGAAAGACTAAAGGTACAAGTTCCCTCTTCGGTTGAAGTTGTGCCGTCTTCTTCTTTTTCTGTTCTGGTATATGTGAAGCTGTATTCTCCATTTGCGTATGTAATACCAGAAGTTGCTGCATACTCGCCGGAACCCGTTACCTGATAGTTCCCGTTTTGATCTTTTGTTATTTTGAAGGCTCCGCCATTAATGCTGTATCCATCTCCATCTTGGGTTATATCTACTTCATCAGTTACAACCGCAGTATTACCTTGAAATTGAATCATGTCATGCAAGTAGTACTGCATAATATCATAGAAACCGGATTCAGAATCTTTGTCAATTATTCCTTTACTAACAAGTTCATTGAGCATTTTGTCAAGGTAATTAAGTGAATTTTTGAGATCAGTAGCTGATGGGACTGTACCATTATCTGTATTATATTTAATTACCTCATCATATTTTTCTTCATAAGTCTTAGATTCTCCATTCGGGGTATAGCCAAGCAAATATTCTTTCATTTCTTTGATGACAGCATTAGTGTATTCTTTGTCAGCATTTAGATAGTCATCCAAAAGCCTGTCATAAACACCTTTTTCTGTTGAGGTTTTTGACATTTCATAACCATAATGCAAACCGGAAATTCTATTTCCATTATCATCATATTTAACATCACCTTCATATCTGGTTTTTAAATCATCACTAATTTTATTGCTTTCCCAGTATGAAGTTGTGTCTTTTTCAAGGCCATAAGATTTTAAAAATTCTGTTAATGCATCAGTCTCCGGGTCTTTTTCGGCTGCCGCAATCGCCTGTTCATATTTTGCTGCATCAAGTTCGCTCACAACAAGTTCACCGGATTTGTTAATTAATCCGTACTGGTTGTTGTATGAACTGTAGGCTGTAAGGTTTTGGAATGTTAATTGCTGATACATTTCATTTCCTAATGTATCCTTGTTTGACATCATCAACTCGGTTTTGTTAAGAGCACTAATATATTTTTCGCTTGCTTTTGATGAATCCTCGGTAAGGCGCATCTTAGCGTTGTTGATAAGCTGAGCACGCAGCTCGTTATCAGACATACGAGAAGTTATTGATAATAATCTGGCTTGTGATGCTGCCATTCCCATAGTTGATGAGATTCCTTTCGTTAGTACCTATTCTTACCTATGGTATCGGCTTTGTCTCTGGGTTTCTTTAATGATTTGCTGATAAATATTACAATTTGTTACAATTTTCTCAGAACTTTTTTTAATCGATCAAGTTTTTTTTCATCCGTTCCTATACCGCAAAGAAGCATTACAGACTTTTTATTTGACCTTTCATCTTCAATCCCGTATTCGTAAAGTTTTTCTGAAAGTTCTTCTCCGGAAAGGGTATGAGACTTAATTAGAAGTTTTGTTATGTCCTCGCCTCCAAATTCAAGGTTTGGAAATTGGGTTTTTAAAGTTTTTAAATTGTTTATTAAGTTTTTTATTTTTTTTCTGCCTTTTTGGCTGTTTAGATAGTTTATATTGGCTTCAATCGTTGCAAGCAAAGGGTATGACGGGGATGTTGTGTTAATTAACGATAAAGCTTGTATGGGGTCAATACAACAGGTTGAATGAAGCAGCGCTGTAGGATTAAGACCGCCTGCTGTTTTATGAAGTGATTGAATTGTAAAATCCGAGATTTTCACAGCACTTTGCGGCAATTCGTTTGAAAAAGGGTAAAGCGCTCCATGCGCTTCATCTGTAATTAAATATGCACCATATTTCTGGCAAATAGATTTAATTGCAGAGATATCTGAAACAAAGCCTTCATAAGTTGGAGATGTAATTATAACAGCTTTAATTTCGCTGTTTTTGAGAAAAGGTTCAAGATTTTCTGGGGCGTTTTTTTTATATACACCCCATTTTTCATCAATAGGTAATTTGTAAAAAATTGGTTCACAGCCGGCAAGCTTTACTGCATTAATGTGAGAGGGGTGCGCGTTATCATGAAGTAAAACTTTATCACCGGGATTTGTGCAGGCAAGAACTGATGCTATAATTCCGCTTGTAGAACCGTTTGTAAGGAAATATGTGTATTTTGTTCCATATATTTCAGCGGCACATTTTTGGGCACTTAAAAGCGCACTTGTGGGGTCATGCGTATCTGTTTCTGATATGTCAAACTTGTAGAATTGGCGGAATTTATTGAAAATGAAGAATTTTTGACCATGCGAAGGTGTTGTAAATAAGGTGTTTGTTGTTTTTTTTCGAAATAGCTTTATTAAACTCAACTTGCCGCCTCTATTTATTTGCAATTTCAATACTGCGTTTTGAACAATATTGAATTAAGGTCATTTTCTTCATGTTGTCGGTATACTTAAATTCACCGGAAAGAGTATATCCATCTTTGTTTTTTTCAATTCTAATCGGTACAAAAATACAATCCACGCTGATTTCATCAGAAAGCGGAAGTGTTACATTGTAATCAAGTTCAATATCAAAGTTTTCTTTTGTTTTGAACTTCATCCCGCCGGCAGAAATATCAAGAGTCAAAATATCATGAGATATATCTCCGGAAGTCATTTTAAGCTCATGCATATATTTTACACGCGTAAAACGGCGTCTTTGCAGAAATTTATGTTTTGCGGGACTTGCAATTTTAAGAGATTTGCCGTTAATTTCTTTTGCATAAGAGTCAAAATAAAGCATTCCGTTAGAAGTTGTTGTATAAAATTCGCAGTAATTGCTTTTTAAAACCCCTGCCGGATCGTAATCCAATTCAAGCATGAAGCTATCTGGATTAACTTCTGTAATAACTCCTTTATTGGCATTTTTGAAGTCAAACGGAACCATTGTTATACGCTGATTTTTTTCTAATAATTCTCTCATTTCAAGCCCTTTCAAAGTATTATATAGTTTAATAATACTATATTAAGGCTTTTTATGCAAAAATATTTACAAATTGTGACAAAAGAAAAGCCCCGCATTTTACGGGGCATAAACTGAGCAATCAGAAGAGTTGAGGATTTACATTTATATGTTAGCGTTTTTTGACTAACAAAACATTCTACTAAATGTTAACCCTCAGATACTTTTTGAATAATACTTTCGCCTAATTTTATCAAAACGCTCTATTGCCTGCATCCTTCATCAGCAAAATCTATTTTACCGTCATAATCATTGTCAATGCCGTCGTAACAAGAGCCAATGGATTCTCTGCTTTCTGGTCGGGCTGTGAAATTTAGAAATTTGTCGGGAATTTTCTTCCAGATGAATTCAAACCAGCCCTTGTAGAATTTTGCAAGTTCAGGATTTTCTATTATTATGCAGTTTTCATCGTTTTTGTTTTCGCCGCTGTTTGAAAAATTCATTGAGCCTGTTACGATATATTTGTCATCTATAATCATTGATTTGTTGTGGATTTTGCCGGCGTAATTCTCCGTTTTTAGAGGAATGCCGGCATTTCTTAGAATTGAATGCGTTGAATGCGTCGTTCGTGTTGCTGTTGCATCAAGAATGATTTTTACTTCAACTCCGCGGTTATGCGCTTTTATTAAAGCATTGGTCATGCTGTTATGCGTAATTACAAATACCGGAAGATAAATATAGTTTTGGGCGTTATTAATTAAAGGAACAAGCGCATTTTCAACGGTTTTGTCCTGCGGAGAAAAATAAACGGTTAATATTGAATTGCCGGCTTTAAATACATTGTTTGAATTCAGGTTTTCCTTAAGTTTATGGAATTTACCTTCAAACATCTGGTTAAATTCTTTTGTATAATACTCTGCGATTTCAGGTGAATTAATGATTGCTATGTTATTTGCGTTAAATCCGGAAAGACCGGTTGTCGAAAAGTTCATGGAACCTGTTAAGAGCTTTTTCTTGTCTGATATTATAAACTTGTTATGCATAAGCATTGATGTCTGGGTTTTGCTCCCTTCAATTTCATCAGAGCGAACATTTTCAAGCGTTTTAACAAATTCCTCAGTTTCGGGGTAAAAATTGTCACCGGTACGTTTATCATAAATTACACGCAGAGTTACGCCTCTTGATTTTGCATTGTTTAAGGCATTTATAATTTCCGGAATATTGTTCCAGTCGTAAATTGCCATATCAAGTGTTGAATTTGTAGAATTTATCAGTGAAACAACCTCTTTACATAAGGCATGAGTGCATTTACTATTTGGTTTCAGGTTATTTGTATAGTCAGAAACGACAAATTTTATTGCATCAGTTTGGAAAACCTCAGGATATGTGGATTTGTCGAGAATTTTAGAGTCTTGCGTTTGTACTTTCTTTTGCTGGACCGGCCGAACTATGCAATATTTACATTTTTCATATTTTGAGAGTGCTTCTCTCATCGGAAGTAATTCGTAATCACCGGAGTTCAGGCCAAACTTACAGTTAAGCCGGTGAAATTTTCTGCTTTTGCTGTTTACAATTACAAGATCTAATTTCTTTGTTTCTAAAAGTTTTTTGTTGAAAAGTTCAGGATTTACAAGCTTTTTGTTCAAAATTGCAAAGCCAGATTTGACAAGCTCATCAGAATAGTTTTTGTCTTCATCAAAAATTATATTTGCAAATTTGCATTCAGAACTGGCTTTTGGGATATATTGTAATTTAACTTTTTTATTTAGTAGAGTTTGTTTAGCAAAATTATCACCTGCAAATCCGGCATTTATTGCGTCGGTATTTGAAATCTTCAAAGCTTCAATTAAATCATCTTGCACAATATGCAAATCTGATGTCAAAGCTTCGAATTCAGGAATGCATATGTTTTCTCCTTCATCAGCAACTCCGTTGTTATTCATATCAATTGCAAATTTTACCGGAGTTAAAACTTCAATGACTTTAGTCCCGCTGTTTTCGTGTAATTCATAAATGCA
The DNA here is from genome assembly GCA_003150395.1 of Candidatus Gastranaerophilales bacterium. Lineage (GTDB taxonomy): Bacteria > Cyanobacteriota > Vampirovibrionia > Gastranaerophilales > Gastranaerophilaceae > Scatenecus. The sequence goes on from QAMI01000055.1 coordinate 49,336, forward strand.
AAACAGCGCAAATAATATAATTAGATAGAATATTTGTAAAAATTTTTTCATTAAATTTGTTTGTAATTTGTTATTTCAAACCCTAACCCGTAAATTTTTGTTTCCAAATCTCTGTCTTGAGTAATCAGAAATTCTTTCATATGCTGATTTTTTATGTCAGATGAATATTTGCATGGGTGAATAAGCGCTTCTGCGATACAATCTTCATCAGGAAGTGCAGAAAGTCCGTATTCAATTGTTTTGCTGTCCATCATTCCGGTGTAGCCTACTCCAAGAAGATAATCATTCGTTTTTATATTTTTATCAGATAAATATTGTTTGTTCTGCGCGGTAAAAAAATTCAGCAAGATTATTTTTAAAATATTAACCGGATATTTGATGTTTAAATGTCTGGAAAGTTCGGGAACATTATAAAATTCTTCATATTGAGTTCTGATATAAGGAATGTTGTATTCTTTTGAAAGTTTTACAGTTATTTTAAATATCTCAGGGATGGCATGAGTATGAACATGTGAATCAATGTGGTCAGGGGTTGTGTGTTGAAGAATCTTTTCTATTTGAGCTCTAAATTCCTTCTCAATTTGGTTTTTGAAATCTTTGTTTTTGGATTTCAAGATTAAAGCAAGATATCCATTGTTAAATTCATTTTTATCATTTGTTAAAAGATTACATTTAGTAAGCGCCTTTCCTTCGATGATATTAAGATGCACGCCAACGCCTAATTTTGGACATTCAGGCAAAACTTCATTAACCGCATTTTCAAAAGCTTCACCGTTAGCACAAAGGCTGGCGCTTTTTAGAAAACCTCTGTTGTAAGCATACATAACTGCTCTGTTATAATCCTTGGTCATGCCAAAATCATCTGCATTTAGTATAAATTTTTTAACAGCCATCTTAAAAATCCTTGCGCTTATTACTAAAGTATTATATTATAAAAAAGGAAATTAAGGAAGAGAAATAATGAATATCCCTACACTTGCTGTTATAATCCCATGTTATAATGAGGAATTATGTATAAATACTACTGCTGCCAGGCTTCTTGAAGTTTTAGAACATCTGATTAAAGCTAATAAAATAAGACGTGACAGCTATTTATACTTTGTTGATGATGGTTCTAAAGACAGAACATGGGATATCATTGAAGAACTTCATAAAAGAAACAGAATAATTAAAGGCCAAAAATTCATAAAAAATTTTGGCAATCAAAAAGCAATCATTGCAGGTCTTGAAGCTGTAAAAAAAATAGGATGTGATTGTGTTGTTTCAATTGATGCAGATTTGCAGCAGGATGAGTGGGCAATTGAAAAATTTGTTGATAAGTACATGCAAGGCTATGAGGTTGTGTCCGGCATAAGAAACGACAGAAAAACTGATTCATTTTTTAAAAAAATTACTGCAATTCTTTTTTATAGAATAATGAACCTTTTAGGCGCTAATATTCCGCCAAATCATTCGGATTTTAGGCTTGTAAGTCGTCGTGCACTTGACATAATGGAACAATTTAATGAAAGATATCTATTCTTGCGAGGATTTTTTAATGATGTCGGATTTAGAACAGCCTACGTAAAGTTTGATGTTAAGCCACGTCTTGCCGGAAAATCAAAGTTTAATTTATTTAATCTATCAACCTTGGCTTTAAATGGTATAACTTCATACAGCGTAATTCCTCTCCGTATAGTTTCCGTATTTGGTATTTGTATGACAATAGTAAGTATAATTATGGGCTCTATTGCGGTATGCAACAAAATTTTCTTTGCACATTTTCAGCATGACTGGGTAATAGATTTAATAATGAGCTGTTTCTTTGGAGGAATTGAACTTTTCTGCCTGGGTACAATCGGCGAATATATAGGTCAAATTTTCCTGGAAGTAAAGGGCAGACCGCGTTATATTGTAGATAGAGAATTAAAATAAAACGCTCGCAAAAAATATTTTGTTTAGATTTAGTATAAATAAAGTGGAGTTAGAAATGACCGACATAAATTCAAAACAAAATATTTCATTCTGTGCAGTAAAGGCCAGCAGAGAAGGGCTTGCAAATTTAGCAAGGAATTTCAGTGGTAATAAACAATTTTGTAAAGATTTAATCGCTTCTCAAAAAGATATTATCTCTGCTGACATTTTTGTTTCAAAGGACGATATTTTTATCAAACCTCATCCCGCTTTAGACTTGGCAGATATGAAAATCTGCGGGCTTGGTCAAAGAAAGCTATATGACAGATATGATGGCTATTTTGTTGATTATTTGGCTTATGATGTTTATAAGCCGATGAAAAACGGTTATTATCAAATAGAAAAGGCTTCATTACCTGATTTGCCAAAATATCCCGGCAAGTCAATTCTTAATGAATTTGAGCGACTTTTTGATGGCGCCTGCCATATAGCAAAAGATCTTGAGAAAAGATTTTCAAAAAAAGTTGCCACAGCTATTGAGGCAGAAAATGATTCCAAAAACTTTGCGTCTAAATTAGATATTGATATAGTTGATTAGTTGTTAAAATAAAAAGCCGTGCCACTGTCTATCGAATTTGCCTGACAAAAGTATCAGAAAATATTTTCTCTTCTCAATATTAAATCACCCGCAAAGGTCACCTTAGTGCTGCTATGTTTCCATCCTGACACGGTTCGGAGTTTTACGCCGCTTCAACCTTAAGCCTCAACAAAAATATTAACTTTTACCCTGCCCGCCAAACCCTCACAACAGGCTCTGCACCCGGCGTTAACTTCCGGTCGAGGGATTGCAATTCCCCGTGGAGCACGGCTGATTTTATTATAGCATGAAATTTTTTAGTGCAAACTTTTTTATAATTTTATCTTGGCAGACACTCAAAATATCCGCGTCCGCTGCCTTCAGGACATTCATCGGGAACTGCGTAATATGCACAGCCTACTCCGTTTGCCTTTTGCGTTGAAGATGTATTGCATGGATTTCCATAGCGTTCTTTATCGTATTCAGTATTAAAATCCTTGTCTGCAATTTCTTCATCTGAAAAATTTTGCGGTTTTGAATAATATGATAAAGTATCATTATTTTTGTCAAGAGTAAAAATAAAAATATCATGTCCAAGTCTGTTCGGGCCTTTTTTGCCGTTTGTGTCAGTGGCAATATACATTTGTGCTTCTATTATGTACATATTTATAAAACTTCCATCCGGCATGAGTTTTGTTTGAAATACTCCTTCACCAATTCCTGCAAGTGCACTATTTGTAATTTGTTGTTTGCCATTGTATGTTAAAATCTTGTCATTATATCGCTTAATGACATAATAAGTATAGCTATGAGTCTTTTTACTTAATGCTGATAAGTTATTGAAAAATGATAAATAGCAGCCACTCGCGTTTGGGTAAGTCCCATTTTTTAATTGTGAACAATATTCGGCTAATTTATCAATGCCAAGTTCATTTTTAGTTTGTAGAACAACTTGAGAAATAACAGAAACAGACTTTTTAAACTGAGTTTCAAGCACCTTATGCTGATAATTTCTGATTAGCTGCGGAAGCGTCATTGCTGCTACAATTCCTATTACTCCCAATGTTATCAAAACTTCAGCCAATGTGAAAGAATTAATTTTTTTTACTTTAGTCATATTTTCCTCCTGTTGTTTCCAAATGGAAACGATTAACTGAATTATAAAGTTATAATTCAAATAAGTCAAGTGCGGAGTATTATGTCAGAATCAGATTTTAAGGAAGAATACTTAAAAGCTTTTGGAGAAAGTCTTAAAAAGATTAGAATTGAGTCTGCGAAAAAAAGTCTTCGTATGTTTGCCTACGAGGCGGATATCCCTTGTGCAACCTTAAGCCGGCTTGAACATGGCACCCGTATTCCAAATATAATCACACTTAAAAAAATTTCGTCAGGTTTAAATTGGAATATTTGCGACTTGATTCGTGAAATTGAAAATAATATTCCCGATAATATAAAAAATTCTGAACTCTAAATTAAAAATCTATCTGACTGTCTAATGTTTTAAATCTTTTTTGAAGATATTTTACTCTTGAAAGGAGATTTGTATGACAGAAAGACTTGACCTTTACAGGTGTGAAATCTGCGGTAATCTTGTTCAGGTAATTCTTGCCGGCGGCGGAGAACTTGTTTGCTGCGGCCAGCCTATGGAGCTTGTTAAAGGTAAAACGCAGGAAGAAATGCAAGAAAAACATATACCTGTTTTCATTTCAGAAGACGGAAAAGATATTGTTCAGGTCGGCACAGTTCTTCATCCTATGAATGACGACCACTACATAATGTTTATTGAAACAATTTCTGAAGATAAAAATTGTATGCAATTGCAATATCTTCATCCGGGTCAGGAAGCCAAAATGCTTCTTGAAAAGAAACTTGGAAAAATGAAAGCAATTGAATTTTGTAACTTGCATGGACTATGGGAGGGCGAAAGTGATTAGTGAAAAAATTGAAAACATTCTTAATGAGCAAATTAACAAAGAATTTTATTCCGCTTATTTATATCTTGCTATTTCTGCACATTTTGATGAAATTGGCCTTAAAGGTTTTTCAAACTGGACCCGCGTTCAGGCACGGGAAGAGGTCGATCACGGGATGATATTATTTGATTACATAATCGAGCGTCAGGGTAATGTAAATTTACGTCAAATTGATACCCCGGACACTCAATTTGGAAATACGCTTGAGATTTTCAAGAAAATTTTTGAACATGAACGGTATGTAACTGATAGCATTAATTGTGTTGCAAATATGACAGATGAAGAATGTGATTTAGCGACAAGATACTTTATTAACTGGTATATATCAGAGCAGGTTGAAGAAGAAGCCAATGTTGATGATGTTATTAAAAAACTTGAGATGTTTGGCGATGAAAAAGCTGCGCTTTATCATCTTGATAAAGAGTTGCTTGCCCGGACTTATAAGCAGCATACCTACAATGCATAATTACATAATGAAAAAAGCGAGCTTCAATAACTCGCTTTTTTGTGCTGAATTTTTACAATTTTGCATCTCCAAAAGTTCCTTTGTTTTAAATTATTGCGAATTTGTAACCAATTTGTATAACAAGCAAAAATATTTTATTATATAAGTATTATGATAAAAGGGAAAATTGTAGTAGTTGATGATGAAAAGATGGTTACCTCCGCATTTAAAACGCTTTTTGCTGTGGAAGGGATAAAGGGCGGTGAATTCTTTAATTCGCCTGTTGAGGCGCTTGAATATATTAACAAAGAAGCTCCGGATTTAATAATTTCAGACTTCTTGATGCCTGATATGAACGGGCTTGAGTTCTTGCGCGAAGCAAAAAAACTTTATCCTGAAACAAGTATGATTTTGCTGACAGGCTATGCTGATAAGGAAAATGCGATTAAGGCAATTAATGAAATCGGACTTTACAAATACATTGAAAAACCTTGGGATAATGATGATTTAATAATGAATATCCGAAACGGCATTGAAAGAAGCCATCTTTTAAGCGATTTGCGCGAAAAAATCATTGAACTTGAAGATGCAAAACGCCAGCTCGAAATTTATTCAACAGATTTGGAAAAGCTTGTTGCAGAACGTACACATGATTTGTCGCAAGCAAACCAGAAACTAAGCGGCATTATCAGCCACTGTGCTGACGGAATTATAATTCTGAATAATGACGGCAAAATTGAACAGATAAATCCGGCTTGTGAAAACATGACAGGTTTGACGGAAGCTGCGTTATGCGCTAAACCGTTTAATTATATTGTAAAAGGCTGCAAAGTTGATATGATTTCAGATGAAGGCGGCCTTTTCGGGCTTAATTCTGATAATTCTGACATTCTTTTGAAAGATTGTTATGTTCTGAATTCTCTTAGCGGCGCGCATACTCCGGTTGAAATTAATTTTGCCGCAATCAGCAGTGATGAAAATATTTTACCGGAAAAATACGTTGGTGTTATCAGAAATGTCAGTGCACAAAAAGAAACAGAACGTCTCCGTGACGATTTCATTGCAACTTTGACACATGATTTAAGAACACCGCTTTTAGCAGCAATTCAAACTCTTAAATTCTTTCTTGACGGCTCTCTGGGTGAACTGGAAGATAAGCAGAAAGTTCTTTTATCAACAATGCTTCAAAGCAACGAAGATTTATTAGGGCTTGTTAATGCGCTTTTGGAAGTTTATCGTTTTGACAGCGGAAAATTAGAACTTTGTAAAACAGTTTTTTCTCCAAAAATGCTTGTAGAACAATGTGTAGAAGAATTGCTTCCTTTAGCAGAAAAGAAAAATATTCATCTTGAACTTGAATGCGATTTTGATGATAAGCTTGAAATCAATGCTGATAAAGGCGAATTAAAGCGCGTAATTACAAATCTTTGCGGAAATGCAGTAAACTATACAAATAAAGAAGGAAATATAAAAGTTATACTCAAAGCGCAGTCAGGGGATCTGATTTTCTCTGTTGAAGATAATGGTAATGGAATTCCACAGGCTGATATTCCACATTTGTTTATGAGATTTTCTCAGGGAACAAGCAGAAAGCGTTCGACCGGAACAGGTTTGGGATTGTACCTTTCAAGACAGATTATCGAAGCACACGGCGGAAAAATCTGGGTTGAAAGCAAGTTGAATAAAGGCAGTGAGTTTACTTTCCTTTTGACAAATGTTGTTAAAGAAAATAAAGAAAGACGGGTTGTTAATGGTTAGGGTTCTTATAGTTGAAGATCATGACATGGCAAGAATGGGTTTGTCTGTAATTTTGGGCAAAAATCCGAATATTGAAATTGCCGACATGTCTGCTGACGGTCAGGAAGGCGTTGACAAAGCTCTGGCAATTGAACCTGATGTTGTAATTATGGATATAGGTCTTCCAACAATTGATGGAATTGAGGCCACCAAAAAAATTAAAACTGTTAATCCTAAAATAAAAGTATTAATGTACACATCTCGCGAAGATGAGGATGATATTTTTGATTCTTTTCAAGCCGGCGCGGATGGTTATATTACAAAAGGCGCAACTTCAGAACAAACAATTTCAGCAGTAAAAGCTGTTAGCGAAGGTGCCGCCTGGCTTGACCCTGCTATTGCAAAAGTGGTGTTGACAAATGTCAGACGCAGTTCAAATACTCAGCAGAGAAAAGGTGAAATAAATTATCAGCTGGGTAAAAATCTTTATGGACTTACTGAGCGTGAAATGGAAGTCTTGGCGCTTATTGTGGACGGGCTTACAAATCCGCAGATTGCAGAAAAACTCGTTATAACTATTTCAACAACTAAAACTCATGTTCATAGTATTCTGCAAAAGTTATACGTAGGGTCGCGCTCCAAAGCTATTGCTATGGCAATGAAAGAAGGACTTGTTTAAAATGTTAAGGCGATTGACAATTTGGACATCTGTTTTATGTTTGTCTTTGCCCTGTATATTTTTGTTTTCAAGCTGTTCTTCTGTTTTTGCAAAGAGTTATACGGAAAAAGAAGCGAAATATCTCTATAAAATTCAAAAAGAAGATGCCAAAGAGGAATACGGCCGCAAGAAAAACAACAGAACCCCGTCAGGATATATGACAGTCGAAGAATATGAAATGCTTTCCGCGCCAAAGGACAAAACCCAGGCTGAAATTCCTATTCCTAAACCTCAAAAAGCTGCTGATATGAAATATATTCCACATCCTGACTATGAAATTGTCAGATATAACAATCCCCCAGGAAGTCCGGAAATTTCTTTAGGCCGGAATTTCAAAAAAACTCATCAGCAAAATGCGCAGGGTATTGTATCTCCGGATTATAAAATTCTTGTGTATCCTGCTGTTTATTATTATCCGAGAGGAAATACAGTTGCATGTGATTTGTTTGTTATTCCGCTTGATGTGCGTGGAAATGCTCTTGCTAAGATTAAAAAAGCTAATGTTATGCATAGAGACCCAAATCCAATACTGTCAACTGAAAAATCAATTGAAAATTATGCTGCATTTATGACATTGACGCCGGTAGATTTTTCAACTGACGGAACAAAGCTTTTGGTTAAAGAAAAAATCGGAAGCAGCGAGGATGGAATTTGGCAGACAAATGCAATTGTATATGACTTTAATACCAAATCTTCATATAAATTGAATGAAGTTCGTGATGCAATTGAGTATTACTGGTTTGAGTATAAAAATTTAAATTTGAAAGATGTCAGATGGGATATTTATCCTTTGGGTTTTGATGCAAATGAACCTGACAGAATTGTTGTTTCCGGATACGCTTATACCGGTGGTGTTCCGGTATTTTTGGGAAATTGGAGCGTTGATACAAAAGGAGTACAAGTAAGAATGCTTTCTTTAAAGCCAAGAGACGTTCAGATAAGCATGAATGGAGTTAAAATAGTGCAGTCTGGCGTTGTTCCGCCAAATATTCTTGAAATTGAAGAAAAACAGGCTAAATATGAAGACAAGCTTGATGCAAAAGCCGAAAAAGAAAAAGAAAAGGCGGAGTTAAAAAAACTTAAAGAAGAATACAAAACTAAGATTAATGAAATTAATAAAGAACATAGTTATCTGATGGAAGATTACAGGCTTAAGAATAAAATTGAGGGGTCAACCTCCACTAATGATTCGGTTGAAGACATCGAGCAGGCATTGCTCAAGCATAAAGCTGATACAGAAGCTAAAGAAGCAAAGAAAAAGGCTCGTGAGGCTGCAAAAGAGCAAAAACGTTTAGAAAAGGAAAAACTTAAGCAGCAAAATGGGCAATCTGTCAAATAATTAAGCATTATACACAAAGTTTAAAAGTTCTTTTTTACATGCTTGAGTAGTATTGCCTTTAGACATCTCTGTATATAAGTCTCCTTCATTCATTTCATGCCCGTGTTGAGCAATTTCATCAATGCTTCCCAGTGAATGTCCGAATGCGGCAGCTATAATTCCGTCTCCTGTGTCAACTTGAGTAGTCATGTCAGCATATTTTATGCTTGTCAAATCAAGTGTTGAACCGTCAATTGATAATTGTTGAGCTTTAGCTAAATATTCACTGCTGAAATTTTCGTAAACCGACTCATTATAATAATCGCTTTCCATAAGTTCACAGGTAAAGTATGTTACGGCTTCATTACTTATATGTGTGGAGTGTACAAATTCATGAATCAATACCGTTGCGAGCTGTACACCTTTAAATTGGTAATAGGCATCTTCATTGGCAAAAATCAAATCTCCTACATTAAAATTTATTGCTTCGCCAGGAGATAGATTATCTATAGCAGCCATTGCCTCAGCTTCTGTTTTGAATTTTCTATCAGAAGCGAACATATCTGTTCTTAAAAGCATTTTAGGATTTAAATCATGTTCTGCTCCTCTATTAGTAAATGCTTCCTCTTCAGGGTTTAAAAATTCTCCAGGATAGTAAGACCAATTATAACTTCCCATTGCGCTTCCGCTTTGAGGGGCAAAGCCAACAGGAAAATCGCAGTTTTCAATAGCTTTTCTAATTCTTAATAAAAATGATAGTTTTGCTTCTATTTCTCCGTTTGCTGTTCCTTCGGCAACTCTTTGTTCATAGTTATTTATGTAATCATCAAGCCAATTTGTCATTATTGTGACAGCGCTCTCAAAAACTTTTGTCTGAACATCAACGTTTCCTGCACTTGTATCTGGGGTGAAGCAATTCATAAGAGCGGTTGTATCTGTTTTCTCATTTATTGTGTGTGAACTGCCTGTATATTCTACAAATCCTATTGTTTTACCAGTATAATTTGAGCTGTTGCTGAATAGATTTGTTTCCTGCAAATCAAAAGTTGTTGCAAGGGTATTTGCTTTCAAAATCGAATTTATTTGTTCTTCTTCATTCACAGCTTTATCTATTTCATCAGCAATAGCATTAACATCATCCTTAACGGTCATAACCAAAGTCGGAACATTAGATGAGCCGCCAAATCTTGTAAGATTTGGAAACGCAATTGCAGTTCCTCTGCTGCTTGAGCTAATCTCAGTATCAGAAGCACAATTTTGTTCTTTTTCTGATTGCTGAATTTTTTCTTCAAGCATCGCAGTGTTATTTAATTTTATGCTGCTTATTGATGTCATAGAAACCTTTCGTTATCCGAATGTTTTAAAAGATCTTTCTACGTTTTTAGAAAGAATTGTTTTTATACTTTCTTCTTCTGTTTGAAGTGCTTTATATTGTGTATCAATTTTCTTTTGATCTATTTCGTATTCTTTGTCTTTTGCTTGAATTTCTGCCATGCCTTTTTCATATTCTGCTTCTGCAACAGCAAGTTTAGCTTCATCCTGTTTGTCAACAATATCAGTGCAGGTTTGCCAGCTTACAAGCTCATAGTCGGTGCCATTAATTGTTATTGACTGTGTAGAGTTTTCGGCAGCTTTTTTAACAAGTGTATATGTTCCTTCACGCAAGCCTTTTTCAAGTTCTGCTGAAGATAGCCCTGCAAAATCCGGATCCTTAACAAGCTGCATTTCCATAATAGGAACTTCTTCATAGATTGGTTTTGTTAAATCATCTTCGTAACCAATAATATTGTCTGGATCTTCAACTTCTTTAGTTTCTTCTTTTGCCAGAGCTTCTTCCTGAAGTTTTGTTAAGTTCAGGACTGGCAAGTTATTGCCTTGAGCCGTAGCCTGTGTTTGGTCTTCATAGCCTTCATCCCCGGGCATTAACCAATCTCCGCCAAGATTAGAAGGAATTTTTGTTGAGCCTGAGTCCCAATTTGGTGAAGTTGTACTGCCCCAGTAGAGTACATTGTTATTGTTTCTTGTATCAAGTGCAATAAGATTTTCTGCATCAGATTCAAGCACTGGTCCCCAGTTAGCTAAGTCTGAACCGTTAATTGGTGCTCCGCTTGAGGTTGTAATTTTTCCCAAGGAAATGCAGTTTTTGATTGTTGCTTCAAATGAATCATCTCCAATAAATCCGTTGATTGAATTTGAATAATCTGTGTTTCCTGAAAGAACAATATCAACATCAGAATAGCAGTTTTCTATAACAGATTCACCTTTTTGAGGGTTAATATTCGCTCCTATAAAACCGCCAATATAACCAAAACTGTCATCTGCATTAGGTACATTAATTGTACCTTGTGCAGATGAGTTTTTAATGTCACCGTTGCTTAATCCGACCAGTCCGCCGACCCCTGCTCTTTCTGGCGAAAATCCTTCTGGATACTCCTTTCCGCCTTGTAAATTGCAAGTAATATTAACGTTTGAAACATTACAGTTTTCAATTGAACCAGCATCAGCTAAATATCCGGCTAGACCGCCTACGATATCTGTTTCTGCTGAAATATTTGCTCCATCAATATTAAGGTTTTTCACAGTTCCGTATAAATCAGCGAATAAACCCTGGCTGCCATTCAGATTAGAGAATGTAACTCCATTTCCGTCAAACAGCCCTTGGAACTGAGATATTCCAGGCCAATCATTTGTAGGATTAATTTGGCTAAAATCAATTACAGTCCCTTCAGGAAAATCAAGAACATAGTTTTGTTCTCTAGCTTCAGGGTTTGAAAATAATTCATTTAAAACTGCGACTAAAGCGTTTTGAGAACTGATTGCAATAGCATTTACTGTTTTTTCTTCACCGCCTATATTTGATGTATATGAAACCGTGCGTATATCGTCATCAGTTATGCCGTATTGCGCATAATCTGTTTTAATACTTTCTACAATACCATTCATTGTATTCAAATCTTCACTGCCCAATTTGTCAGCAGATGCTGAAGGACTTCTAAAGGTTTCAGTTTCTTCTTTTGTACCGTAAATAGGTTTTGTTAAATCCTTTTCATATCCAACGAGTTTTTGTTCTGTGCGGCCCGTATCAACTTCTTCATATTTGTATCCCAAAACAGTTGAACCATTATAAACAAGTAAGTCTTGTGCGGCTAAAGCTGCAAGACTAATGCGTTCTCTGTTTGTTGTTGAGCCGGTTGCTGTAAATATATTATTGTTAACATACAAGCTGCTGTTGTTAAGGGCTTGAGTATATTTTTCCTGAATTGCTTCAGAATCCATGGACAATCTGATTTTTGCATCAGAAACATTCTGCCCCTGTAGTGAGAGGTGATTTAATTGTGTTGTAATATACAACAATCTTGCTTGTGATGCTGACATTCCCATGACAGTTTCCCTTTTTCTTAGTAACTGTTTTGGGTATCGGCATAATATGTAAAAATATTTAATATTAAATAGTATTTGTTAATTTTTTGTTACAAATTAATAAGTTTAAACTTTTCTGAGCGCGGCAGATGTTTAATTCTGTACTCTTCTTTCATTGCCTCTGATTTTGTCGCAAATTCCTGTTTATAAACTATTTTTAGCGGCTTATGTGCGCGTGTGTATTTTGCTCCGGTACCGTTAGCGTGAGCAACAAATCGTTTTTCTACATCATCTGTGTATCCGCAATAAAGTTTGTCATCCTCTGTCAGCAATATATATACAAAATACTTTTTTTTCATTTAATTAAAATACAATAAAAAAGACGACTTTAAATCGTCGTCTTAATTTATTTTCTTTATTTTCTACTAATTTAATTCTATACAAATGAGGTAAAACCTCCGCCACCTCCGCAGGATGCGCTTCCAGAAGATGTACATGCACCAGCTCCAGCAGCAGCCAAACCTGAACAATCAGTTCCAAGCATTGCTACAGCGTTTGCAAAGCCGCCTAGAAATCCGCTGTTCGCAGAGCTTCCGTCTTCAACATTTGAATAATTTGAAAAATCTATATTTAGCGAATATGGACTGTTGATTTGAATAGTATCATATGAATTCATTGCCAAATAGCTTTTTTCAGCTTTGCTGGCTAAAGACCCAGCAGTTTCGGCCGTTCCGTTATTTTTGCTTTTAATTGTAGACGTTGCTGCTTGTTGTTGTGAAGTGCGTGCAAAAATGTTTGTTGTCATTTTATACTCCTTTTAGCCTCGTGGTACTTATATAAAAAAAATAAAATCTTTCTAATTTCAGCATGCCTTTCTTTTTGTAATATTTCTTAATAAATTTGCAATGTAAATCTAAATCCATTGATTGATAGAATCAGGTCTGATGATGGATGATTATTGACTTTAAAAACGTTAATCTGAAAGTGTAAAACAGATTGGGTAATTATCGAGGAATTATGAAAAAAATACTTTTAAACTTAATACTTACCGTGACTTTGCTGACTTCTACAGCTTTTGCTTCGGACAACAGTCTAAGCGCAGTTATCCTTGAAGGTACTCCAGGCGGTTACAATGTAATTCTCAGAACCGATAAAGTTACAGCAGTCAAAAAATCAATTCAGCCCGATGGGGCCTTATTGCTGGATTTGAAGAATGTTTCAACCTCAATTAATCTTGATACAAAGTATATTAATACCAAAAATGTTAATAATATGGTAGTTGAAAATGCCGGCAATAATGAAGTTAAGATATATATTCAGGCTCAAAATATAGAAAAAGCTGACATAATATTTGATACACCAGCTTCAGCGCCTGTAATTGTAAGTGAAGGTTTATCTAAAAAGCATGTCTGGTGGATTGGAGCTGCATTTCTTTTGACGTGTCTGATGGCTGGAAGTTTCAAAAAATCAGTTGAAAAAGATGAAAAAATAGCCCTGAAAAATGATTTAACAGAACGGGAAATACGCATGTATAGAGAATTGAAGTCGGATATACTTGTTTCAGCCAAAATTGACAACCGCTTAAAAGAGCAGCGGGCAATGCGGAATATCACAAATTTCGAAAACCGTGCAGCTACAATAAGAACTTTACAAAAACTGCACTAAGATATAGTAAAAATCAAAAAACACCTTAGCAATAAGGTGTTTTTATTTTGAAATGATAAAATATTTATTTATAACCTCTTCAATTTTTTTTGCAGAAGTTCCGTCTCCGTATGGATTAACAGCTTTCAGACGACTGGACTCGCGGCTGTTTGAAAGCACTTTTTCACTTTCAGAGACAATTTTGTCATAATCTGCGCCAACGAGAATCGAAACTCCAGCATCAATTCCTTCCTGACGCTCTGTTTCATAACGCATAACCAGTGTGGGACAGCCAAATGAAGGTGCTTCCTCTTGAATTCCGCCGGAATCTGTCAAGATTAATTTTGCATTCTTCATCAAATACACAAGATTTGGATAATCCAGCGGTGTCAAAAGCCTTATGTTCTGGTAATTTTCCAGTCTTGAATAAATTTTATTTTTTACATTAGGATTTGGATGAACAGGAATTACAAATGTATGCTCTGAGTATTGTTCTGCTAGATACTCAATAGCATCAAGAATTCTGTCAATTCTTTCACCATGGTTTTCGCGCCTGTGTGCTGTTATTAAAACTATTTTATCGTTAACTTCAATTTTGTGAGATTTAAAAAATTCAGATGCGGATTTCATGGTTTCTTCTGAAAGACAAAAAAGAGCGTCAATAACAGTATTTCCGACAACATGAATTTTCTCTTCTGCAATGTTTTCTTTTAATAGCGCCTGTCTATTCTTTTCTGTAGGTGCAAAGTTTAATTCAGCAACGCGTGAAGTCATTTGGCGCATTACTTCTTCCGGAAACGGTTCGTAAATATCATAAGAACGTAGTCCGGCTTCTACATGAAATACCGGAAGTTTATTATAAAAACCGGCTAAAGCTCCGCACAGAACTGTCATTGTGTCACCTTGAACAATTACTGCATCAATTTTATTGCTGGAAAAAACAGAGTTCAATCCTGTTAAAATTCTTGTCTGAACTTCAAGAAGTGACTGGTTTGGTTTCATGCAATCTAAATTTATATCAGCTTTAAGATTAAAATATGAAAGCGTCTGATTTGAAAGTTCTTTTTGCTGTTCTGTATTGCAAACTATAACATTATATTTATCATTGTGCTTTTTTAGTTCTAAAATAACCGGCGCCAATTTAATAACTTCAGGGCGCGTTCCGAAAACTACAAGTATATTCTTTTTCATAACTTAAATTTTATAACAAAATTATATATATGCAAACTGATGAACTTAAGGGGAATATATAAATATCATAAAGTAATATAATTAAGAGTGATTGATAGGAGGTAATAGTGCTAGATTTGTATATTCTTGAAACATGTCCATATTGTAAAAAAGTAATGGAATTTCTTAAAGAAAACGACATAAAGTTCAACAAACACGATGTGTCTGAGCCTGAAAATTATGAGGCGCTGCAGGAGCTTGGAGGAAAGTCACAGGTGCCATTTCTCATAGATGAAGATAATGACGTTAAAATGTATGAGTCTGACGAAATAATAGAGTATTTGAAAAGTAAAATGTAGGTGAATTATGTTCTTTAACAGATATAGAGCAGCGGGTAATGATTATAACGAATGCGTAGCAAGAGGGTCTTGCTCTACTTCGCCTGAAATAAGGTCTTTGCAGGAAGTTATTCTTATTTTTCTTCGACAGCTTGCGTTTTATGAATTAAAACTTGAAGAAGTAAATGTTTCATATTTTGAAAATAAAGATACAATTATTGAAGGTGTTGTTGCTCTCATTGCTACGGGAGAATATTCTCATGAGCAAATGCTGGAAATTGTAAGTAAAATTTATTCTAAAATGCTTTATGCAAGAAAAGAATATCTTAATTTTTGTAGTGAGCATAATATCAAATGCGAGGATTTAAAATTTACACTTAAGCTAAATCCTAAAATGACACTTCCAGATATAATTCAATCCGGAGAAAAAGCTTTTCTTTCAAGATATAAAAAGATTTCGCCCCAGCAGAAAAATTTAAATGAAATTCTTGTTATGGTAATAAAAAGTGTTTCCGCAAACTTAATCAGACTAAAAGAATATGATAAATTTGATGATGAAGCTTATAAAAGCATGCTTAACTGTCTGAACAGCTTAAATTATCCACGCACAGGCGCTGAAAAAATTAAAGAAAATATCGATAATCTTGCTCGTATTGACATAAATCTTATCGATATGCTAGAACAGTCGCAAAAAGAGAGATTTGGTGCAATTACCCAAAAAACTGTTCAGCAAACAACAAAACCTGGTAAAGCTGTTCTTGTATCCGGAACAAATCTTCAAAATTTGTATGAAGTTCTAAAAAAATCAAAAGATATGAATCTTGATATTTATACACATTCAGATTTGCTCATTGGGCATGCATTTTCGGCAATGGAAGAGTTCAAAAATCTTAAGGGGCATTACGGAAGCTGTTTCAGTAATTGTGTTCTTGATTTTGCAACATTTCCTGGAGCAATTCTTTTGACTAAAAATACATATCCAAATATTGAATATCTTTATAGGGGAAAACTATTTTCAGCAGAGGAAATTCCGCCCAAAGGGGTTATTCAGATAAAAGAAGATGATTATTCTCCGCTTTTTGAAGCGGCAATGGCTGCAAAAGGCTTCACGCACGGACGGGAAGTTGAGCCTGTAGAGGTCGGTTACGATAAGGAAGAAACTTTAGCTAAAATACATTCGATTTCAGAAAAAATTAATTCCGGAGAAATTGAATATCTTTTAATAATAGGCTTGTCTGATAATTCAGACACACAGGAGGAATATTTTAGAAAGCTTTACGCTCTTCTTCCCGAAAAATCCTTTGTAATCACTTTTTCTTACCACTATAGAACAGAAAACGAGCTTTATGTAAATCTTGTGAATAATCTGCCTGAAGCTTATAATCTTCTAAAGAAAATTTTTGCGCTTGTTCCAGTTAATTCTGAAAAGATTTCTTTCTTTTTCACTAAATGTGATGCAAATTCTATTTCAAATATAATTAATTTAAGCAATCTCGGTGCAAAACATATTTATCTTACTCAGTGCCCGCCTTACGTGATTAATCCAAATCTTTTAAGCACGCTTAAATCACTTTATCATATAATGCCGACAACTATTCCGTCTAAAGATATTGAAAAAATACTTGCTGAATAAAAAAACTCCCGCCCAGGTAAAGGCGGGAGTTTTTATTATACAAATAATTAGTATCTGTAGTGAGCAAAAGCTTTGTTAGCTTCAGCCATTTTGTGAGTATCTTCACGTTTTTTGCAGGCGGCACCTGAGCCGTTTGCGGCATCCATCAACTCGTTTGTCAGCTTATCAATGAAAGATTTACCGCCACGCTTTTTAGCAGCTTCAATCAGCCAAGAAGAAGCAAGAGCGAAACCTCTGTCTGCTTTAACTTCAATAGGAACCTGATAAGTTGAACCGCCGATACGTCTTGCTTTAACTTCCAATAAAGGAGTAGCATTTGTCATAGCCTTCTGGAAAGTTTCCATAGGATCAGCGTTAGTTCTTTCTTTGATTCTTTCAAGAGTCATATAGAAGATCTTTTCAGCTAATGACTTTTTACCGCGTCTCATAATTCTGTTAATAAATTTTGAGATATCAACGCTGTTATATACCGGATCTGCTAATGGAATACGTTTTGCTGGTTTAGAACGTCTAGACATTACTTCTTACCTCCTTTAGCATTTTTCTTAGCACCATATTTAGATCTGCTTTGTGCGCGGTTTGCAACACCTGCAGTATCCAAGGTACCTCTTACGATGTGGTAACGAACACCCGGAAGATCTTTAACCCTGCCGCCTCTGATAAGAACAACACTGTGTTCCTGAAGGTTGTGGCCGATACCCGGAATATATGAAGTAACTTCAAATCCGTTTGTTAAACGTACTCTGGCAACTTTTCTAAGTGCTGAGTTCGGTTTTTTAGGGGTTGTTGTGTAAACCCTTGTGCAAACTCCACGTCTTTGAGGACAATTCATCAAAGCAGGAGATTTTGTTTTGTCGATAAGCTTTTTACGTTCATTACGTACAAGCTGATTAATTGTAGGCATTTGTTTCTCCTTTAGTTTTTATTACACTGCTGGCAAAACCATATCCTGAAACCCTTACGCATTCCGGTATGACGGGACTGCCGAACTATATAAATAATTATTTTGAGTTCCTACGTCCTATTTTTGCCTTTATACTTCAACTTTATTTTCCAGCACGAAAATTAGGGCTGAAGTGTATTTCTATATAACTTCAAAAACATTATGCTGTCAAGCAAACATCATATTTTTGTTTAAATTATTGAAAAATTTGTTATAATAAGTTATAATAGTATAATAATCAGGAGAGTAAAATGAAAATAAAAATTTATTTTGGAATAATAATTTTATTAACTTGTTTTTTAATATATGCAGTGTTTTTTATGAAAAGTGATTATATAACAGATGAAACACTGCCGCCGACAGTTGCTGTTAAACAAGTTACAATTGGTGACACAAATATCAAAACATATACTCCGGATTTTCTTCCAAAACCTATTCCAGAAGATGTTCTAAAAGGTTCAGAAGAAAATGATTTTTATTACTACCTTTTTTTGAATCCTAACAAAAAAACTATTTTTTATCAGTATAAAACTGGTTCCAAAAGTCCTGAAGACAGTGAAACTTTCCACAAAGATATTGAAAATTACCTTGGCAAAGTTTTGATTGACGGAAATTATAAAAATTATTGGGTTACGGACAAAGGGGCAAATATTTATGAACGCCGGATTTTGCAATTCAACAAAGTTGCCAATTACGTACCGGGTGAAAATGATTCAAAGGCGTTAATTAAACAGATGGAAGAGGCTAAAGCTCGTATTGATGCAGTGAAAGATTTTTATAAAGAGTGTGCAAAAACTATGTGCATAATTAATAATCAAACTCATGAGTATGTCGTAATTAATAAACGCAACATAGATATTGCTAAAAAGGCACTAGAGGATTACAAACGATGGTAATTAATCTGTGAGTTTGAATTCACCATATTTCTTAATATGTTCAACAAGTCCGCCATCGTTAAGCATTCTAATCATAACGGGCGGAATTGGTTCAATCTGAATAACGGCACCATTAGTAAGATTTTTGATTATTCCTTTTTCAATGTCAACCTCAAGTTCATCTCCTGCATCAATTGCGTCAGTGTCGCATTCAATTGCCAAAAGTCCTATATTTATTGCATTTCTATAGAAAATTCTTGCAAAGGATTTTGCAATAACAGCGCCGACTCCGGCTATTTTAATAATTTGCGGAGCATGTTCTCTTGAAGAGCCTAAGCCAAAATTTTCACCGGCAACAACAAAATCGCCTTTTTTCATCCTGCTTGCAAATGTCTCATCCGCATCTTCAAGAACGTGTTTTGCAAATTCCGGTAAATTTGAGCGCAGATGAAATAATCTGCCAGGTGCAATGTGGTCAGTTGATATATTATCCCCGAATTTAAAAGCTTTTCCTCTCATGTTTTTCTCCTTGTTTTTTCCATAATACTACAAAAATAAATAATAGTATGTTATAATAATAAAAGATTGATAAAGAGGAATAACTATGTATTTCAGCAGAAAATGTAAAATTACTTTTATAAGCCACGGTGCAACAATATATTCAGAAGAGGGTCGTTTTTCAGATGCGGAAAATTATCCGCCGCTAAATGAAGCAGGACAATACGAAATTGAGAAAATTACTGAATTTTTACGAATGAGAGGTATTAAGAACGATAAAATTTATACTTCTCCGGCCACACGTACTATCCAAAGCGCACAGACTATTGCAAAACTATACAAAAAGAATTATGAAATAGTTGAAGGGTTGACTCCGAGAAAATGCGGCACTTTTAACGGTTTAACATACGAGCAGATTGAACAAAAATACCCGAAAGATTTTGAACAGCTTATTAATAATCCGGATATCCCGACCCCGAAGGATGCAGAGGCTCTGGCTGATTTTGTTAACCGTATTAAATTGATTATTGATAAAATTGTTGAAGA
>QAMI01000028.1:0-6936 GCA_003150395.1 Candidatus Gastranaerophilales bacterium
CTTGCCAGAATTTTTAACTATTCCTCCAACTACGGCGTTTCTATGTTTGTAAGCCATGCCTCCTTCGGGCTTCTTGTGATGCTTGCTCTTTTTATGGGAGTTTTGGCGGCAACAATAAATGCTTTCAGTGGTTTTGTAACTTATTATTTGATAGAATTTAATAAATCCTTAAAAACCCCAAAAAATTTTGAAGATACACAGTTTAATATAAGAAAGTAGAGAGATATGACAGAATTTCATTCCAAAATAAAAACAATCGAGTGGACGGGAAACTGTTCAAAAATGGTTGATCAAACGCTTTTGCCTTACGAATTCAAATATATAAATATTGAAAGCGGACAGCAGATGTTTGATGCAATAAAAACAATGATTGTACGCGGCGCACCGGCAATTGGTGTTGCGGGAGCACATGGCGTTGTTCTTTATGCTCAGGAACTCGCATCACAAAACTTGAACCGGAACGAATTTGTTCAAAAACTTCTTGAAAAAGCGGATTATATAGCAACCGCGCGCCCGACAGCCGTGAATTTAATGTGGGCGGTTGAAAAACAAAAAGAAGTTATTAAAAATTCAAAGTCCGACATCACGGGCATTGTTGAGGAATTAAAAAACAACGGAATTAAACTTGAAGATGAAGACATTGCAATAAACAAGAAAATCGGTGATTACGGAGCGGAAGTTGTTCCAAAAGGAGCGACCATTTTAACCCATTGTAATGCAGGCGGACTTGCGACAGTAGGCTACGGAACAGCTTTAGGTGTTGTGAGAAGCGCGTTTGCAAAAGATAATACAATTCAGGTTTTTGCAGACGAAACCCGTCCCCGCCAGCAGGGTGCAAGAATTACGACATTTGAACTTACCATGGACGGAATACCCACAACACTGATTACGGATGGAATGTGTTCATATTTTATGAAAAAAGGCATGATTGACATGGTTTGTGTGGGCGCTGACAGAATTGCCGCAAACGGCGATGCTGCAAACAAAATCGGAACTTATACTGTTGCAATCGCAGCCAAATATCATAATATACCGTTTTATGTAGCGGCTCCGCTTTCAACTATTGACCCGTCAATTGCCTCCGGCGAGGAAATAAAAATTGAAGAGCGTTCGCGAGAAGAAGTTACGCATATCAACGGCAAAATAATCTGTGCACCAGAGGTAAATGTTATAAATCCCGGCTTTGATGTAACACCGGCAGAATTGATTACAGGAATTATCACCGAAGTCGGAATTCTTCGTCCGGATTACAAAAAGTCGATTGCCGAAGCATTTTAAAATGATTATTTAATTCAAAAGAAAAAGAAAGGAAATGCTATGATGAAAAAATTATTATTGTCAATAGTTACACTATCAGTATTAACTCTAGGTACGCCAGCATTTGCAGGAACTCATGGCACACCAGGACAAGTTAGCGGCAGATCAGTAGGTGCTGCGGCATTGTCATTACTGATATGGCCTGGTCTTGGTCAGGCTGTAAACGACCAAAGTTACAGTAAAAATGTTACACACGCATTGCTGGGCTTAACAGGTGTATTCAGATTCTGGTCTTGCTACGACGCTTTTGTTGACAGACAGGGCGGCGTATGGAATAACCGTATCTAATCGTAATATATACAAACATTTAGACTAATGGTCTGGTTAAGCCCTGCCATTAGTCTATTTTAAAAGGAGATCCTTCGCCAGTGTTTGAATTTGCCTTTTGACTTTTTTAGACCCTGCTCAGGATGACATGGCCATTCCAACGTCATTCTGAGGCCGATTAGGCCGAAGAATCCTTGTGTGATTTTAGAGGTTCTTTTGTCTGCGGGTGAAGTTCCATTTGGCTTTTTCAGCCCATGCTCAAGATGACATGATAATTTACAGCCACTAATACTAAATTTTAAAATAAATGTATGTGGATAAACAATTCAATCCTCATTTATTTTCGGGTTTATATTTTTTAATTTTCAATTCGTTGTTTTCGACAACGAGTTCAACCTCGTCGAGAACAGGATTGATATTTAACAATTCCAAAATCGGTTTAGGGAGAATAATTCCCCAGCTTGTGCCATGTTGTCTAAGTTTTTTATGCATAATTACCTCAATGTCAATATTATAGTACATACTATTGACATTTTATGCTTATTATGATAATAATAAATAAGCAATACATAAGCATTGAGGTTATATGGAACTATACGACAGAAACGAATCATTACTCGCAAATGATATCTACGCAGTAGCACAGCTCCTGAAAGCCTACTGTGAAAAGTATGCGGATGATATTTATGAAATCTGCATCATGACAATTTTTATCGAATTGCTTTCGTCACTTTCAAAAGAACTCTGCAGCAGGTATTAATAATTTTGTCTATTTGCTCTTCCATAACAACATTTTAATACCATCATATGGATTTAAGCCAAACCTGCACGCAAAGCACTAAATCTTACTAAGTTTCTTTTTCAAATCCCTGATTGAAACTTGATATTCGCTTTCGCCCATCAAAATATTTCTGGTTTTGTGTGCGCCTATGCGTTTCAAAAGTAAATTTACCGGTTTGTTACGCTCATTCGTCGTCCAAGTAAGGGTTTCAACATTGTTTAATTCCGCATTTTCACAAATCCTGCGCCCCATTTCTTTCAAAATTTCAATTCCTGTTCTTGTTTTCATAAATTCTGGAGAAAGTGTTATAAAACCAAGATGTGCGGTCGCATCCTTATTTACTGTAATTGAATAGCCGCCTGCAAGTTTGTTTTCGGCTTTTACAACTTCGGTTATGCTGTTAGGGAGTTTTGTAGCTATTGAAAACTCTTTTTTTGCAATAAATTTTCCTATTTTATCAAAAAAAGTAAGTTTTTTGCCGGGTTCAAGATTATGTTTAACCGCATTGAAAAATAAATCGACAAGTTCTTTTATTTCAATATTGTCTTTAACAGGGCGGATAATTGTGCCGCTGAATGCGACTTTATCAGACATTGCGTTGTGATGCGAAGAAATTTGAGGAATTTTATCCTGATTTATATTGCTTGTTTTAGAAATTAACGGGTTCTGTATATTTATTCTCATAAAAAATTCTCCTGTATGCTAAAAAACAGGAGAAAAAATTTTTTGTTTTAATTTTAACAATTTTTTACACTAATTCACCTTGTAAATACCAGGTTTTTGTGCCGGTAATCTTAACATTCACAAATTCACCGGTTCTGTCAGTGTCGCAAGGGATATGCACAATTTTGTTGTTGCGGGTTCTGCCAGTAATCACGTTTTTGCCCTTGTGGTTTTCAAAATTTTCTATCAAAACTTCCATTGTACGTCCTACGTATTTTTTGTTGGATTTCAAGCAGTTTTCACGAACTTTTTCATTCAGGCGTGCAAGACGCTCTGTTTTTGTGTCTTCGTCAATGAATTTGTCAACCCATTTTGCCGCAACTGTTTTTTCGCGAGGAGAATAAGCTGCTGTATTTGAATAATCAAGCTCAAATTCGTCAATTGCAGTCAAGGTTTCCTCAAACTGTTCCTCTGTTTCGCCCGGAAATCCGGCAATAAAATCGCTCGTAATAGTTACATCAGGAACTTTTGCACGGACTTTGTCAACGATTTTCGCGTAAGTTTCACGGTCATAGCGGCGGTTCATTTTTTTTAGAACTTCGCTGGAGCCGCTTTGCATTGGAATGTGGAAATATTCACAAACCTTATCAAGTTCAACGACCGTGTCAATAAGTTCATCCGTAATATCAGTCGGATATGAGGTTACAAACCGAATTCTGAAATTGCCTTCCAAAACGTTCAAATCCCTCAGAAGCTGCGCAAGGCGGTAATTTTTAAGTTCACCCTCTTTTTGTGCAAAATCTTTACCGTAACTGTCAACATTTTGTCCGAGAAGTGTAATTTCTTTAAACCCGTTTGCAAGCGCATCTTTTGCTTCTTTAATGATGATTTCCGGCGTTCTTGAACGCTCGCGGCCGCGCGTGTAAGGAACAATACAGTATGTGCAGAAATTGTTGCAGCCTTCGGTTATAGGAATCCATGCATTAACACTTTTCACACGGTTAATTTCAAATTCTTTTGCCTTATCGTCCTCGGTGGCGTTTGTTTCCGTGCATTCCAAAACCCTTTCGCCGGCATTGATTTTTTTAATAATTTCAGGAAGTGAATAAATTTTATGGGTTCCCAAAACAAAGTCAACATAAGGTGCACGGCGGAAAACCTCTTTCATTTTCTGCTGGGCGACGCAGCCGCAGAAACCGATTTTCAAATCCGGTTTTGAAGTTTTTTTCCACTGCCCCCATACTCCAATAAGGCTGAAAGCTTTATCTTCACTCAACTGCCGGATTGAGCAGGTGTTAACCATTACCAAGTCTGCTTCTTTAGCATCTTCTGTCTTTTCATAATCAAAATGGGCTAACATTCCGAACATTCTTTCGCTGTCTGATTTGTTCATCTGGCATCCCATTGTTTCTATATAAACTTTTTTCATTTAAACTTCCTTTTTAAGGTAATTATAATATACAATAAGTGAATAAGTAAATAGGTGAATAAGCGAATAAGTTCTTATCGTAAAGCTATAATTACAGGATTGGACGAACAACTATTATGTAACTGACTTTTCACGTTTTTATTCTAAGCCTCCACAAAAAAAGACCTCCTATTTTGGTTATCAGAGGTCAAGGTTGGTTATTTTGGTTATGTTATAGTATGTTAATTATCCTGGGGTATTTATGGGGTATGTCTATTTAATTCGCGTAAAGATTTTTTTTTGACAGAAAACTTCCAAAAACTTTACAAAACTTTATAATCGTCCTTCTTCAAATCTGCTATCATGTAAATATGTTTTTAAAGTTGAAAAAGTGGTTTTTATCAAAAATTCTGAGGCGCCATTATTATCGCACAGGTAAATGTAATGCTTGCGGAAAATGCTGCACACAGATTTATGTAAAACATTTTAAACACGTAATTCAGGAAGAAAAAGAATTCAAAAAACTTCAATTACTGCACAGATTTTACGCCGGATTGAAAATAATAGGCAAAGATGATATCGGATTGATTTTTGAATGCACAAATCTTGACCCTGAAACACACAAATGCAAAATTCATAAAAAACGTCCCGGGATTTGCCGGCGCTATCCGCAAGAGGAACTTTTCTCAATGGGCGGCGCGCTTTCAGATGATTGCGGGTACAAAATGGAGCCGATAATTTCATTTTCTGAAGTTCTTGAAAAAGAAAAGAAAAAATCTCATAAAATTTTCAGAGGAATTTGAGGCCGGCTATTCGAAAATCTTCATCGCACGCGGCAAGATACCTATGCAATATGAAATCGCAATTCCGTAGTTTGTTATCGGAACATTTTTTTCGTTGGCAATCAAAATTCTTGACAAAATTTCACGACGGTTTGTCATGCATGCGCCGCAATGTATTACAAGAGCGTACTGTGAAATCTCAGGAAAATCATGTCCTGAAAAGTTTTCAATTATTAGATTTTTGCCTGTTTTTTTGCGTAGAAGATTTGGGATTTTAACACGCCCGATATCATCTTCAATCGCGTGATGCGTGCAGCTTTCAAGAATTAAAACTTTGTCGCCGTCTTTGAGATTTTGAATTGCTTCTGCACCTTTTGCAAAAGCTTGCAAATCGCCTTTAAGACGCGCAAAAAGTATTGAAAAAGATGTCAATGGAATGTTATTTGGAACTATTTCAGAAACCTGTTTAAACGCCTGGCTGTCTGTAATTACAAGCGACGGCGGGGTCTTAAGATTATCAATCGCCTGTGCAAGTTCGCTTGTCTTTACAACATAAGTCAGGCAATTGCTGTCGAGCAAATCACGGAGCGTTTGAACCTGCGGAAGGATAATTCTGCCTTTTGGAGCCTCTTTATCAATCGGGATTACAAGAATTACAGTGCTTTTGGAAGGAATTAAATCGCCTGCAATTTTGGGCTGATTTACAAAGTCTTCCGGAAGAAGTTTAACAAGTGCGTCTTTAAATTTAAAAACAAGTTTTTCATCAGTTTTTACAGAAGTTGCCAAGAGTGAAGGCAAACCACTTTCTGACAGTGCAAACTTTTTGTTGAAAGCTTCTATTGCATTATTTATTAATTCTTCATTATCACATTTATTAATCAAAATAAGATATGGTATGTTAAGTTCGTCAAATTTTTTGATTAAATCTTTTTCATACTCGTCAATTCGTGTACAATCACAAACAATCACTGCAATATCAGCACGATTGATTACGGCCATCGTTTTCTCAAGTCTTTTCCCGCCAAGTTCGGTTTTATCGTCAATTCCGGCGGTGTCAAGGAAGGTAACCGGCCCGATAGGCAAAAGTTCCATAGATTTTTCAACAACATCGGTCGTTGTTCCGGGAATTTCAGATACAATTGAAATCTCTTGCGCCGTAATTCTATTTAGAAGCGAAGATTTGCCGGCATTTGTTTTACCGAAAATCCCGATATGGAGACGCATTGATTTTAAAGTTTTCATCACAACAACCCTCCCATTGTACAAAAAAAGGCCGCCGTCAGACAGCCTTTTTCTGAATTTTAAAAGTCTAAAACTTAACCTCTGATACCGAGCTTTTTAATAAGTTCTCTGTATTCATCAAGGTTTTGGTCTTTCAAGTAAGAAAGTAATCTCTTTCTTTTACCTACCATCATCAAAAGGCCTCTTTTTGTTGCGAAGTCTTTTTTATTAGATTTAAGGTGTTCTGTAAGTTCAGAGATTTTTTTGCTCATCATAGCGATTTGAACGGCTGCTGAACCTGTATCTTTTTCGTTTGCGCCAAATTCTTTGATGATTTCCTGCTTGTTTTTCAAATTGATTGACATAATTAGTTTTTCCTTTTCTTGTTGAGTGATTATTGGCGTAAGCACTCTACATTAGGAATTTTATTATATCAAAGAAAAATTGCAACATGTAAATCGCAGTTATATTAATAAAAATTAAGTTATATCTTCAAA
>QAMI01000028.1:10279-18449 GCA_003150395.1 Candidatus Gastranaerophilales bacterium
TACAAAAAAAGGCCGCCGTCAGACAGCCTTTTTCTGAATTTTAAAAGTCTAAAACTTAACCTCTGATACCGAGCTTTTTAATAAGTTCTCTGTATTCATCAAGGTTTTGGTCTTTCAAGTAAGAAAGTAATCTCTTTCTTTTACCTACCATCATCAAAAGGCCTCTTTTTGTTGCGAAGTCTTTTTTATTAGATTTAAGGTGTTCTGTAAGTTCAGAGATTTTTTTGCTCATCATAGCGATTTGAACGGCTGCTGAACCTGTATCTTTTTCGTTTGCGCCAAATTCTTTGATGATTTCCTGCTTGTTTTTCAAATTGATTGACATAATTAGTTTTTCCTTTTCTTGTTGAGTGATTATTGGCGTAAGCACTCTACATTAGGAATTTTATTATATCAAAGAAAAATTGCAACATGTAAATCGCAGTTATATTAATAAAAATTAAGTTATATCTTCAAACACAGACTGAGCCAAACCCATTCTCTGCATACTCACGGCGTTGCGCCTTCCGTCAAGATAAATACTTGCCATACTTTCAGCGTTATTTGTGCTTCTGATTAAATCTACAGTGTATCCTGACTCCCTTGCCGCACTGTTCTTTTGTGTAGACGTAATTTTACTTTCATCACCATTGACTTGATTGACATAGTTCTGAAGTAATTCATTATATTTTACAAGATTTTTTTGCTGTTTATTTTTTAATTGAATAAAAAGATTATTTGACTGATTATAAAGGTTTGTATACTTTTCATACATAACCTTGCCCTTATTATACAAATCGTGAACACTTGTACTGCTCAACTGTTGTAAATAATAGCTTTCATTATTTTTAAATGTTTCATATGAAATGCCTTGTTCACGAAGTTTTTCAAAACGTGAATCATTCGTATACATCGTTCTATCAATTGATGGATTAGACATAACTGATTCCTTTTCTCTTAATATCTTATATATATAAAGTATTTATTCCCAAAATAATTGCCTTTTTCGTAAAGAAATGTAACGGATTATAATAAGTGAAAAGTGAGATGTCCATTGAAATAAAGTGAATAAGTAAATAGGTGAATAAGCGAATAAGTTCATTACGGAGTGATTAAAATAAAGGGAATAGGGGACAGAGGTAATAAGGATTTACAATTAAGTAAGAAGTGAAATGTTCTACAGAATGAATATTAGCGCAATTCGATGATTACAGCATTACAAAACATTTTCCCTCGCCCTATTGGGGCGAGGGAGCAGGTGTTGGCGAGCATGGGCGAGTCTTACACCTGCGGGAGAGGGGCTTGGATGGATTGAATACTAATATTGTTGTTGGGCTTAAAGCACACTACAAATTTGTAAAACACCCCCTTATTACCCCATTCCCTTTTCCCTTATGCATGCTACAATAAAATCATGATTGACAGATATTCACGCGAAGAAATGAAAAAAATATGGGATTTAAACTCCAAATTCGATTACTATTTAAAGGTCGAAATTGCAGTCTGTGAAGCTTATTCAAAGCTCGGCAAAATTCCTAAAAAAGATGTTGAAGAAATTAAAAAACGTGCGAAATTCTCTATCGAACGCATTGACGAAATTGAACGGGAAGTCCGCCATGACGTTATCGCATTCTTAACCTGTGTAAACGAAAGCCTTGGCGAGGATTTGGCGCGGCATATGCACATCGGAATGACAAGTTCTGACGTCATTGATACGGCTTTTGCACTGCAAATTCAGGACAGCGGAAAAATTATCAAAACTGATTTGGAAGAAACAATCAAGTCATTAAAAGATTTGGCAAAAAAACACAAAAAAACAATCTGCATCGGCCGCTCGCATGGTATTCATGCAGAAGTTATGACATTTGGCGTAAAATTGTGCAGCTGGATTGATATTCTTGAGCGCCAGCGCGATAATTTTGAACATGCGCTAGAAGAAATCCGTGTAGGACAAATATCAGGGCCTGTTGGAACTTACAGCAATATTTCACCCGAAGTTGAAAAAATTACCTGCAAAAATCTCGGATTGAAGCCTGCCAGAATTTCAACTCAAGTAATTGCACGCGATTATCATGCGTATTTTATGCAGTCGCTGGCTTTGATTGCAAGTGTTCTGGAGCAGTTTGCAACTGAAATCCGCCACCTGCAAAGAACAGAGGTTCTGGAGGTTGAAGAAGGCTTTGCGAAAGGACAAAAAGGGTCTTCTGCTATGCCTCACAAAAAAAATCCTGTTTTATCAGAAAATTTATGCGGGCTTGCACGTGTTGTCCGGTGTAATTCAATTGCTGCAATGGAAAATATCCCGCTCTGGCACGAAAGAGATATTTCCCACAGTTCTGCGGAGAGAATTATATTTCCGGACAGTTTAACACTGGTAGATTTTATGCTTGCGCGTTTCAACGGAGTCGTGCAAAATCTCGTTGTGCATGAAAAAAATATGCTTAAAAATACCGACAAATTCGGCGGAATTGTATTTTCTCAAAAAGTTTTGCTTGAACTTGTTGAAAAAGGTTTGACCCGGGAAGAAGCGTATAGAATTGTTCAACGCAATGCCCTCGACGCGTTTGAAAATGACGGCGATTTTAAGGCAAATCTTATGAAAGATGAAGATGTCACCAAACTTCTTTCTGTAGAAGAAATAGACAAAATTTTTAACAAAGAAGAATTTTTGCAAAATATTGAAACGATTTATAAACGAATTTTGTAAATACATTGTAATTTTGAAAATCCAAATCGTTGCTTGCTCGGCAAAAGCTGAAGTGAAAATCAGTAATAAATTAAAAATCCGCTCCAATTATATTGAAGCGGATTTCTTAAAAATTTGTTTTATTTTGCGTTACTTAACTTCTTTAATAACAATCGACGCATTTTGGCCGCCAAATCCAAAAGAATTTGACAATGCTGCATGGATTTGTGCTTTTCTTGCTTTGTGCGGAACATAGTCGAGATTTCCGACTTTTTCGTCCTGATTATCAAGATTAATTGTCGGAGGAACAATACCTTCGTTAATCGCTTTTACACAAGCAATACACTCAACCGCGCCGGTTGCGCCAAGAAGGTGGCCATGCATTGATTTTGTTGAAGAAACCATCAAATTCGGGTTCTTTTCTTTATCGCCGAAAAGATTTTCGATTGCTTTTGATTCAGCAATGTCGCCCAAGCCTGTGCTTGTTCCGTGAGCATTAATATACTGGATATCCTCCGGTTGTAATCCAGCGTCTTCCAATGCAAATTTCATTGCATGAGTTGCGCCCTGCCCTTCGGGATCCGGAGCAACAACATCATAAGCATCACCTGTCTGACCATAGCCGGCAATTTCTGCATAAATTTTTGCCCCGCGTTTTTTAGCATGTTCATATTCTTCAAGAATAAGAACACCGGAGCCTTCACTCATTACAAAACCATCTCTGTCAACATCCCACGGACGTGAAGCTTTTTGCGGCTCGTCATTACGTTTTGACAAAGTTCTTGCTGATGAGAATGCACCAACACCAACATCACAAATTGTAGCTTCACAGCCGCCGGCAAGCATAATATCCGCATCACCGTATTGAATTGCTCTGAATGCGTCGCCAACTGAATGTGTTCCGGTGGCACAAGCTGATACAACAACTTTATTAATGCCTTTAAAGCCGTATTTCATAGAAATTCTGCCTGATGCCATGTTAACAATCATCATCGGAATTGTAAATGGTGAACATTTGTTCGGACCTTTTTCCAGAATTCTGACATGGTTGTCCTCAAAGGTTCTGAAACCGCCGGCAGCAGAGCTTACGATAACACCGATTTTATAAGGATCAACATCCTTTACTTCTTCCAATTTTGCATCTTTAACAGCTTCGTCTGCTGCAATCATTGCAAACTGGATAAATCTGTCCATCTTTTTAGCTTCTTTCGGGTCAATATAATCCTCAGGATTAAAATTTTTAACTTCGCCCGAAATTTTTGCAACATGCTTTGAAACATCAATTAATTCTGATGTTGAAATGCCGCTTTTGCCTTCGACAAGACTATTCCAAAACTTATCAGCACCAACCCCGAAAGGTGTAACTGCACCAAGTCCTGTTATAACAACTCTTCTTTTAGCCATCTCTTTACCTTTTATAAATACTCTTACTGATTAATGCGATTTGTTTTATTTACGCAAAAACCTTTCTTAAAACCGGCTCACTTAATTTCAATAATAGTGAAAATTGCCTAAACTTTTTAAATATACGAGGGGAAAATTTATATTTAACTTTCACCCTCGCAAATTTTTAATATTCTCACATCTTTAAATTTAAAGATGCTTTCGGGCAAAGCCTCGATTATTTGTGAGAATCAATATAATTTACAGCGTCTTGAACTGTTTGAATTTTTTCAGCTTCTTCATCAGGAATTTCGCAGCCGAATTCTTCTTCAAAAGCCATAACCAATTCAACTGTATCTAATGAATCAGCACCCAAATCAGCTGTGAAGCTTGCTTCAGGAGTTACTAATGCTTCATCAACGCTTAATTGATCTACTACAACTTTTTTAACTTTTTCGAATGTACTCATCTTTTTTTCCTCATAAATTATTGTATTACTACTTTGATTTATATTCGCTCTCGCGTCTATAATATTATATCTGGCACAAGATTTTTTTGCAAGGAATTTACAATCCTGACGTGATATTGTTAAAAATCTTTACTTTAATTCTGATCACTAAATAATCAAAGCGCCAGCAACTTCGATTGCTTGTCCGGAAACATAATCTGCATCAAGAGCAAGATATTTTACTGTTTTTGCGATATCTTCCGGAGTTCCGAGTCTTTTCATCGGAATTGCTTTAATATATTCATCAATATTTGGAAGATTTGCTGTCATTGCAGTTTGAATAAAGCCCGGGCATACAGCATTAACTCTGATGTTTCGTGAGCCGAATTCTTTTGCAAGAGTTTTTGTCAAACCGATTAAACCTGCTTTTGAAGCTGAGTAGTTAGCTTGTCCAGGGTTACCATGAAGTCCGACAACACTTGACATATTGATGATTGAACCTTGACGTGCCTTCATCATGTGTTTGATTACGGCATGAGTTACGCAGTATGCGCTTGTAAGGTTAATTTTGATAACTCTTTCCCACTGTTCCATATCCATTCTGATAAACAAGCCGTCTTTTGTGATACCTGCATTATTAAGCAAAATATCAATTTTGCCGTGTTCAGCAATCATTTTATCAACGTTTTCCTGAACAGCAGCGTCATTTGAAACGTCAAAACTGTAGAAATATGCGTTTACTCCGCAAGCTTTAATTTCATCTAAAGCCGGTTGGGCTTTTTCAGCTTCACAGATATCATTGATAATGATATCACAGCCTGCCTTTGCCAGTTCCAGCGCACAAGCCAAACCAATACCGCGTGAACCGCCTGTAATCAATGCAATCTTTCTTTCTGTCATTAATCTTTCTCCTTATTACTTGCCGAACAAAGCCGGCCTACATTTTACCTTTTATACTTCGCAGCAAAGTTCTGCTTTTAACGCTTCAACTGTTGCTTCAAGTGATGCTTTATCGAAAACGTTATATACTTTTGCTTCCGGAACAATCTTTTTATTCAAACCTGCAAGAACTTTACCCGGACCTATTTCTACAAAAATTTCTACACCGTCAGCAGCCATTTTTTGAATTGTCTGAGTCCAGTGAACCGATGAATAAATTTGTTTTGGCATTTTGACTTTGAAATCATCTTTGTCAATAGTCAACTGAGCGTCAACGTTTGTAACAACCGGAATTTTTGCATCGTTTAAAGTCAATTCTGAAACAAAAGTTTCAAATTCTTTGCCTGCATTTTCCATAAACTTAGAATGGAAAGCACCTGAAACAGCAAGAGGAACAACACGTCTTGCGCCTTTCGCCATTAATAGCTCGCCGGCTTTTGCAACAGCATTTTCGTCCCCGGTAATAACCACTTGAGCCGGTGAATTGTAGTTTGCAACGTCAACGTATCCGATTGAAGAGGTCTCTTTTAAAGCTTCTTCAAGAGCGCCTTCGGGAGCATTCAAAACAGCAGCCATTGCGCCGCCTTTTGTTGAACCCATCAAATCAGCGCGTTTTTGAATTGCTTTTAAGGTGTTTTCCAGAGACATTACACCTGCTGAATACATTGCACAATACTCACCCAGCGAATGACCTGCAACATAATCAGGGTTTACATTAAATTCTGATTTCAAAGCTTCCATTGCCGCAATTGACATTGTTACAATGCAAGGCTGTGTGTTAACTGTTTGCTTAAGGGCGTCTTCCGGACCTTCAAAGCAAAGTGTTGTGATTTCTTTGTTCAAAACTCTGTCTGCCGCATCAAAAACATTTTTTGCGCTCTCAAAGCTTTCATATAAATCTTTTCCCATGCCAACAGCTTGAGACCCTTGCCCCGGAAAAAGAAATGCTACTTTTTTTGCCATTTTTATACTCCTATATAGTTAGTTAATCAATTTAAAATTTGGAGATTATTTTTGAACAAGTTCAAAAATATCATTTGCCAATTCAGATTTCCCTTTTAGTTTTTCAGAAGCTTTAGGAAGCGTATTTTCAAGAAAATCCGTTATATTTGAATTAAAACCGGACATCCCGAATCCATTATTGCGAAATCCCGGCATACCTGCAATAGAACTATGAGAGTTTGGAGCAAGGCGTTTACTCAACTCCTGATAAAATTTATTATCAGAGTTGCCTGCAGAATGCACTAAAGCATTTTTCGCTTTTGCAACCTGTTCTCCTGCTTGGGTTGTAATTTTCGCCAGTTTTGTTGATACCATTTAGCAAATCCCTTCTCGAAGTCTTACAATTGCGCCGCCCCAGGTCATGCCTGCGCCAAATCCGCAAAGAACTGCTGTTGTACCAAGTTTTACATTGCCTTTTTCAACGCTTTCTGCCAGTGCAATCGGAATTGATGCGGCTGATGTGTTGCCGTAATATTTAATATTTGTTACGACTTTTTCATCACTGTAACCGAGTCTTTCCTGAACAGCCTGAATAATTCTGATATTTGCCTGGTGCGGAATTAAGTAATCGATATCTTCAGCTTTCATACCGGCATTCGCAATCAAATCTTCAACATAATGCGGAAGAACTTTTGCAACAAAGGTATAAACGCCGCGTCCATTCATTCTGACACCTTTTGGTTTTTCCTGATATTGTTCAACAAGCGGGCAATTTTTGCCATCAAAGGAAAGTTCTATTAAATCACCATAATTTCCATCAGCTTTAATATCAATTGCAATAATATCATCAACGCCGTCTTCAGATTGTGTAACAACCATTGCGCCTGCGCCGTCGCCAAAAAGAATTGAAGTACTTCTGTCTTCCCAGTTTACAAGACGAGAGTTGTTGTCTGTTGCAACAAGTAGAATATTTTTGTACATACCTGATGATATGTATGCTTTTGCAATACTTAATGCATAAATTAAACCCGAGCATGCAGCCGTAATATCAAATGCAGGAATTTGTTTCTTAATTCCGAGTCTTTGATGAATGTGGCATGCAATTGCCGGATACAAATCAGGAGGGGCAGATGAAGCTGCAACTATTAAGTCAATATCATCAGGATTAATCCCGGATTTAGCAATTGCTTTTTTAGCAGCATCAAAACCAAGGTCGATTGCGTTTTCTTCACCTGAAACTACCCGGCGTTCTTTGATACCTGTTCGTGAATAAATCCACTCGTCTGATGTTTCGTATAATTTTGTCAAATCATCATTTGTAATAACTGTTTCGGGTAAACTATAACCAACACCCGCAATTCTTAACGGAATTAATTTATCTGTCATTGACTATTCCTCATAAAACTTTGCTATTTTCTCGTTAACGCCGGTTTCTACAGCATGTTTAGCAACTCTTACGGCATTTTTAATTGCATAAGCTTTGCTTCTGCCATGTGAAATTACGGTAATTCCTTTGACACCAAGAAGAAGTGCACCGCCAAATTCTTCGTAGTTAATTTTGGTATAAATTCTTTTCATGAATGGTTTTGCCAAAAGCCCGATGATTTTGCCGGGCAAATCACCTTTAAATTCTTGTTTAAGCATTCTGAAAAGCATTTGTGAAGTTCCTTCGGTAACTTTAAGCGCAACGTTGCCGACAAAACCGTCGCAGACAACAACATCGCATACACTCAGGAAAATTTCTTTACCTTCAATGTTGCCGACAAAATTAATTTTCTCCTGCTGTTCTTCCA
>QAMI01000063.1:0-4198 GCA_003150395.1 Candidatus Gastranaerophilales bacterium
AATGAAAGGAATTTTATGGATCCGCTGGTAAGTATAATTACGCCAACATATAACATAGTAGAAAATGACCACGCTGATGAATTTAATCTGCTTGTCTCACTTTTGGAACTTCAAACATATCCTAAAATAGAACACATTGTAATCGACGGTGCTTCTAATGATGAAACAATTGAACTTTTAAAAGATTACAAAAACAAAGGTTATTTGAATTTTTTCACGGAGAAAGATACAGGAAAATTTCATGCACTAAATAAAGGCGTTATGCGTGCAAAAGGTAAGTACATTGCATTTATAAGCTGTGATGACTTTTACCATGATATTACAGCAATTTACGATGCTGTTAACGTTCTTGAAGCAGAAAATGCAGATTTTCTTTTTTCACCGGCTTATTGCAGACATCCTGAAAATTATACATTCCTTTTTATGCCCGCTATGTATAATGCATTTCAGGTAATGCCCTGTGCCAGACAGGGTATGGTTTTTAAACGTTCAATGATTGAAGAAGAAAAATACTTTGATGAAAAATTTAAACTTATGTCAGATTTGGATTTTATAATAAGACTTCTTTTGAAAAAACGCCGCGGAGTTTTTTTTGACACAAACTTTACAACCTACAAATTAGGCGAAAAAACCTACAACAATGAAGAACAATGCATAAATGAAACTAAATTGATATATCATAAAAACTTTAGAAATTTATATCCGCTAAATGATGAAATATTGGATTCAATGGCAAGATTTTCTGAATTTCCGCAAGGACTTTTGGAAAAACTTTCAACATGTTTTGCCGCAGAAGACAAAGATTTGTTCTTTGAACGCTGTGAACAGATGCACCAGCTTCGGCTTGAGCATTACCGCAATGCACAAGCATAAGCAATTATTTTGTTAAAAGATTTTTAAATATTTGCAATAACAATTAACTGTAATATAATTATATAAGAAGACAAATATATAAGGGAATAAGAATGAGTCAACAAAGAATAGCCGTTATAGGATTCGGGATGTGGGGCAGAAATATTGTCCGAAATTTTTATAATTTAAACGTACTTGATACAGTTTGCGATATTGATGAAGAAAACAGAAAAAAAATTCTTGAGATGTATCCCAGAGTTAAAGTTACCGATGATTTAAACGAAAT
Source organism: Candidatus Gastranaerophilales bacterium (assembly GCA_003150395.1). Lineage (GTDB taxonomy): Bacteria > Cyanobacteriota > Vampirovibrionia > Gastranaerophilales > Gastranaerophilaceae > Scatenecus. Next base: position 1,139 of record QAMI01000063.1, read on the forward strand.
TATAAACAATAAAGAGATTACAGGAGTTGCAGTTGTAACACCGAGCCACACGCACTATAAAATAGTAAAAGCAATGCTTGAAGCAGGGAAAAACGTGTATGTAGAAAAACCTATTTCCACAGTTGCTCAGGAAGCAAGAGATTTATCACAGCTTGCACACGAAAAAGGACTTGTTCTTATGGTTGGGCATCTTCTACTGTATCATCCGGCAGTTAACCGTCTGAAAATGATGGTTGAGAATGGAGATTTAGGCGAAATTGTTTATGCCCAAAGCGATAGATTGAATGTTAATTTCCACAAAAACGACAGAAGTGTTATGTGGGATTTAGCACCGCACGATGTTTCAATGATTAGCTACGTCACAGGCAAAATGCCGGTTCGCGTAATTTCTGCAATAGGATGTTCTTCTGACAGAAATGATATTATGGATATAACCCATATCGGAATTCAGTTTGAAGATGGCGTTATCGGACATATTTCAGACAGCTGGATTACCCCCAAAAAACACGTAACCCTGCTCGTCAGAGGTACAAAAGCCACTGCAATTTTGGATGACACAGTTCCGGAAAATAAATTAACCGTTTATGATAACTTTGTTCAAAGTAATTCTCAAAACATTACAACACCTGATGTTTTGGAAATTGAACCGTTAAAATTAGAGTGCCAGCATTTTGTAAGCTGCTGTGAAACAGGTAAAAAAGCCCGTTCAGACGGTGATAACGGTTTTATGGTAACGCAGATACTTGAAGAAGCTGAAAAAATAATGCTTGGTGAAAGAGTAAAAAAACTTGACGAATTAAACTTTGCACTCTCAAGAATGAAAAAGTAAAAGAGGATTTTTAAGGGATATGGATATTAAAAATAACACAGCAAACATTGTTTCAATAAGCAGAGTGTTTATTGCATTTATTGCAATCGGCTTGCTTTTTATTGAAACAAAATCAGCTTACCTTTGGTCAACAGCCTTAACAATAATAGCATTTGCCATGGACGGAGTGGACGGCTATATTGCAAGAAAATATAACCAATCTTCAGAACTCGGTTCTGTTCTTGATATTATGGGTGACAGAATAGTTGAAGCGTCTTACTGGATTGCATTCGCAGTAATGGGATGGTTGAACATTTTATTCCCGATAATTTGTGTTACCAGAGCATTTACAACAGACAGCATAAGAAGCGTTGCGCTATCAAAAGGTATGACCGCTTTCGGTGATAAATCAATGCAATCAACAGCCTGGGGAAAATTCATCTGCTCATCAAAATTCATGAGAATAAGCTATGCAGTTGCAAAAGTTTTGGCATTTATTCTATTGATATTTGTGAACACACCTGATTGCGAATTTTGTACAAAATTCTACATGCCGGAAATTGCAGTTATCTTAGCCTGGGCCGCAATTATCTTCTGTGTAGTCAGAGCAATTCCGGTTGTTGCAGAAAGCGGAAAATTATTCGAGAAAACTAATGACTAAATTAAACATAGTTTTATATGAACCTGAAATTCCGCAAAATACCGGTAATATTGCTCGACTTTGTGCATGTACTGGAGCATCATTGTATCTTGTGGGTAAACTCGGATTTTCTCTTTCAAGCAAATATACAAAACGTGCCGGATTAGACTACTGGGACAGCGTTGATTTACACAAAGTTGACTCAATGGAGGAATTGTTTAACGCGAACAAAGACGCTACATTCTATTATCTGACAACAAAAACAAATCGGAAATACACTGATATAAAATTCAAAGATGGTGATTTTATTGTTTTTGGGCCAGAGACAAGAGGGCTTCCTGAAATTTACGTAAAAGATGAACATGCCCTTACAATTCCAATGAAAGAAGGCCAAAGAAGTTTAAATCTTTCAAATTCGGTTGCAATTGTAGCTTACGAGGTAATAAGACAAAATGGACTATGAACTTCCATTAAGAAATGAGAATTCTAACAAAGGAACTTTTGGACGCGTATTAAATGTAGCAGGCTCTGATTACATGCCGGGAGCGGCTTACTTATCAAGTGTTTCTGCCCTCACTGCCGGCTGCGGATATGTCTTTTTGGCGTCAGAAGAGCGTGTTATAAATGCAGTTGCAGCACAAACTCAAAATGTAGTTTTTGCTCCCCTTAACGATATTGAAAATTTATTAAAGTCTTCTACTGTTCTTCTTATAGGGTGTGGAATTTCCACGAGCAAAAAGGCAGAAACCATTTTTAAAGATACAATCAAAGCCTGCAATATTCCAACAGTAATAGACGCTGACGGCCTAAATATTCTATCCGAATGGGAAAACCCAAAGCTTCCCGAAAATTTAATTCTAACACCGCATGTCAAAGAAGCCTCAAGACTTTTAGAAATTGACGTCGAAAGAATTATTTCAAATATGGAATTCTTTGCTAAAGAAATTTCTCAAAAATATAACTGCACAACAGTTTTAAAGTCTAGTGAAACAGTTGTTTGCGGCAAGGATTTGAAAATATATCACAACACAATGCGAAATAGTGCACTTGCAAAAGCCGGAAGCGGAGATGTTTTATCCGGAATTATTGCAGGACTCCTCGCGCAAGGTCTTGATGAATTTAATGCATCAAAAACAGGTGTTTATATTCATAGCCTGGCCGGAGAATATGCAAAAAATGACCTGACTGAATTTGCAGTTCTTGCAAATGATCAAATCAGGTACATTTCTTGTGCTTTTAAAAAATTATTAAATTAACATACAAAGTTAATACTGTTTTCCGGGATAATTTTTTCAGCAGTTTTTGCAGCTGGAGCAACAATAGGACGTTTTGAATTACGCATTGAGGCAACTCTTCCTGCAAAAGTATCTTTATCTTCGAAAAATACAGCATCTCTGCTAAGTCTTTCAGCTCTTTTTGCATTAACAGTTCCTGCCAAATTTGAGGAAGCTGAAACATATAATTCTTCAGCCTTTTGTAAAGCTTTGTTTGCTACCTTTGATTTTGCGCCGTTAAATGACACATTTTGGATTCCTTGAATCATCTTTTTCTCCTTTAAATTGTTTTTGGGGTAATAAATTTAGTTTGATATTATATTTATAACCCGAAAAAA
>QAMI01000063.1:7654-28359 GCA_003150395.1 Candidatus Gastranaerophilales bacterium
TAAATGACACATTTTGGATTCCTTGAATCATCTTTTTCTCCTTTAAATTGTTTTTGGGGTAATAAATTTAGTTTGATATTATATTTATAACCCGAAAAAAGTAATAATTGCCATACCATACAATTTTGTTTACAAATATTAATGTAACACTAAAAGGTAATTTAACAATTAGCCGATTTACCTAATATTGTACGGCGACGTGCACCTGTGCATTCCGGGAGATTGTTAGGAATATTGTAGTAAGTGCAATATCCAAGAAGCGCAAAAGCCATTACTTCTTTAAAATTATTTGAAATCCCGTATGTTTCATGAGTTTTTAAATCAATATGTTTTGGTAAATAATGTCTTAAATATTTCATTAAAGTCGGGTTATAAGCTCCGCCGCCGCCAACAACGACTTCATTAATATCAACGTTATTATATACAAATCTTTCATATGCTTGAGTAATTGATTTTGCTGTTAAAGCGGTTAAGGTTGCAATTATATCTTTTGGTTCATGCGGTGCAAAGCGGAGTGCATTTTCCACATAATCAGAGGTAAAATATTCCCTTCCTGTAGTTTTTGGAGGATTTTTGAAGTAATACTCATCCTGCAAAAGACATTCAAGCCAGCTTTCAGATATCATACCAGAGTTTGCAATTTCTCCGTTAATATCGTAAGGTTTAGCAAAGAATTTTTGGGCGCAATAGTCAATCATCATATTTCCAGGGCCAGTGTCAAATCCAAAAGTGGCATGCTCTTTTGAGACAACAGTAACGTTAGAAATTCCGCCAATATTTTGTATACAGAAATTTTTCTTTAATGGTTTAAACCATTTTTCGTCAGCAAAACACACCAGAGGAGCACCTTCTCCGCCGCAGGCAATATCAGCTTCACGGAAATTAGAAATTGTCAGGCAGCCAGTTTGTTCTGCAATTATCGCACTTTCTCCAATTTGCAGCGTACTTTTTAAAGATACTCCATCTAATTTTTCATCAAATGGGAAATGATAAATTGTCTGTCCATGACTTGATATAAAATCAGGTTTTCCATGCTCGGAAATTATAAGATTTGCGGCATCAGCAAAGCATTTTCCAACAGCAAAATTCATCTGACATACATCTTTTACTGAAGCCTCACCGTTAAAAAGCTGAAAAAGTTTCGCCTGAATATGTTCCGGATATTTATAGTTAATTCCATGGATTAACTTACAGCTTAAGTCGGGATTAACAACACAAAGCCCAGCATCAATACTATCACACGATGTTCCGGACATTAATGCTATAATTTTTTTTGTTTCTAACTCCTGCATACAATAAATATTTTACAGACATGCTTTTTTTCAAGCAAGTTTACAAATATACTGTTACAATAAAACAGTGACAACTATTGACCCCAAATTTCCTCTAAAACTTTTTTACAAACTCATAAATTTAAATAAAAAAATATCCCTAATCAGTTTACTGCCAACACCTCATTAAACTTTTTTGCCATCACCTCTTTTTCTTTTACTATCCTTTACCTGCTGCTCCCATGCCTTAAACTTAAAGCATCCTCCTGCACCATTCCGGTAGCTGTAATTATTATTTTTGATAATTGCCGGATTTCCCGACCACACTTATAATGTAACTTTAAGTTAAAAGTTTGACAAGCAAAAAAAAATTAATTAAATTTTACAATTGACCATGCCCCTAGATTTTATGCGAAAAAATTCAAGTTCTTAAATCTTAATGAAGAAATCTTAATGAAAAAACGTAAATTTTGTGCATTTTTTTGATTGACAAAATAAAATTAGAGGAAAGCTTTTTTTATAGTATAATTTTAGTATTGAATTATAAACAATTGTTTGTGTAAATTAAAATATTACAGATTAAGAATTTCGGGAACATTAAATGAAAGAATTTATAAAAAATAATAAAATTACATACAACTTAATGTCATTTACGGCATTTAAAACACTCTTAATATTTTCACTGCTTCTTGAAGCACCCCGCTCATATCAGGAAATAATTGACTATTTTGACACGCATGACTTTATCAATGAAAAAATCTCAGTTGATACAATAAGAGTTTACATAAATTCCTTAAGACGTGCCGGCTGTGTAATTTCAAAAACAAAAAGAGCAGAAGGCTCAAAATTCATTCTGGTTTCACACCCTTTTGAACTTACAATTACGCCTGAGCAAATCAAGCCTATTTCCAGAGTTTATAAAACAATAGCAAAGACTATTGAAGTTTCAGAATTAATTATGCTTGAAAAATTCTTAAGGAAAATAGCTTCGAACATAAAAAATGAGGATTTTGAAAACGCTTTAAATAAAACTTCTTTACTGTCTGGCATTGAAATAGAACTTTTAGAAAAGCTTTTAGAATGCTGCAATGAGAACAAACAAATTATTTTAAAATACAATTCACCTCGTTCCGGGCAGACGAATTTGGAAATAATATGCGAAAAAATGGGATTTGAAAATGGCAAATTATATCTATATGGAACGAGCCTTGATTTTAGCCAGTCAAGCTACCTGCTTGCCGCAAGAATTATTGGAATAGAGCAAATTAAACCTGGAAAATCTGACAAAGTTGACATTGAAGAACTAAAAATAAAATTTAAAGTTAGGGCCGATTATCGAGAACTGCAGCTGAAAGATAACGAAAAATTACTTGAAATTTCTAATAATAATACACTTATAGAAGCAGTTTCTTCAAATAAATTCGCATTAAAACAAAGAATCCTGTCTTTCGGAAGCGCTTGCACAGTTCTGGAGCCAGAGGATTTCAAACAGGAAATTATTACCACACTAAAAAGAATGAGGGCTGAATACTAATATGAAAAAAATAAGTGAAAAATACAATGAAGCCTGTATAAAAGTTTTTGATATGCTGAAATTGTTATCAAACGGAACAGCTCATTACAGCGATATAATAGAACTTTTTAATCCTGATGAAAATAATCCTACTGCCGGTGCGCATGTTATTTTGAATAAATATTTAAATACACTGAAAATTTTTGGAATTAACATCTACAAATCAAAAAATATTTATTATTTACAGAATTCTTTTTATTCGTTAAATTTAGACAAAAATGACATCAAAATGTTACAGCTTTTAAAAACATCTGGTCTAATTCTTTCAAATACCAAACAGAAGGAGCAGTTTGACAATTTTGTACATGATGTTGAAATGCGTCTAACTAGTACATCAAGAGAGCTTTTAAATAGCACAAACGATTCAGACAATCTTCGCAGAAGCGAATATTTTACAAAATACAGGGATTTAATCTCAAAATGTGAAGGTTATTGCAATGATAACTCAAAGCTTGAAATAAGTTTTTATGCAGATTCAAAAGAATATAAACTTATTTGCACGCCCAAAGATATCACTTTTATTAACCAAAATATATATTTGTCAGTTTTTAACCATTTAAGCAGGCAAATTTTTGACATTCCAATTGATAAAATTACTACAATAAAACAAATGCCTGTTGTTTCTGCAACCCGCGAAGCGCCCATGACGGTTGTATACAAAATCAGAAATAATCTAGCCAAAGCATACAGACTAAGAGAATGGGAATCCACAGATGGCAAAATAGACGAAGATGGCTGGCTCACAATTGTTAATAACAACGAAAACTTTGATGTCTTAATAAAAAGATTAATGCGCTACGATGTATGCTGTCAGGTTGTTTCACCGAAAAACTTTAGAGAACGCATGCTTTCAACAATAGACGAAACATTGTCTAATTATGAATAATAAAAATTTACAATAAGTGTTATTCAAATTTATTGTGTGCTAGCATGATTATATGAGCACACAACCATACGTACCATTACATCTGCATACGGAATATTCACTGCTTGATGGAGCAATCAGAATAAAGGAACTGATTGATTTTGCAAAAGAAGCAGGCATGCCAGCTGTTGCGATTACTGACCATGGCGTTATGTACGGAGATATGGAACTTTATACAACAGCCAAAGAAAACGGAATTAAACCAATTTTAGGCTGCGAGTTTTACGTTCATGACGGAGATATTGAAGAAAAAAATAAACTTCACAACCCTTGCTATCACCTAGTTTTACTTGCAAAAAATAAAGCAGGATATCAAAACCTTTTAAAATTAACTTCAACAGCCTGGTGTAAAGGACGTTATGTCCATCCGCGTATTAATTTTGAACTTTTAAAAGAACACTCAGAAGGTTTGATTTGTCTTTCGGCATGCTTGGGCGGCGAAGTACTTCAAATGCTTTTAAAAGGCGATTACAACGCTGCGAAAGCATGCGCACAGCAATATAAAGATTTATTTGGAGAAGATTATTACATTGAACTTCAAGATCATGGTATTGATGAACAAAAACGAACAAATCCGGAGCTTATAAGGCTTGCAAAAGAACTTGATATCAAAATGGTTATCACAAACGACTCGCATTACTTGCGCAAAGAAGATGCTGACATGCATGACACATTGCTTTGTATGCAGACAAACAGTGATAAAGATGACCCTAACAGATTTCACTTTCCGGGCAATGAATTCTATGTAAAAACACCTGAGCAATTGCGTGATGCTTTCAAATGGATGGATTCTGAGACTTTCGACGAATGCATTAAGAATACTGTTGACATTGCGGAAAAATGTCATTTGATTATTGAACTCGGGAAAAGTCCGCTTCCTGATTACAAAGTTCCGCAAGGTTTTACAATTGAATCCTATCTTGAACATTTGGTTTACGAAGGCTTGAAAAAACGGTACGGAGAAGTCTCAAAAGACCTTAAAGAACGCACTGACTATGAACTCAGCGTAATCAATCAGATGGGTTTTGCTGCATACTTTTTGATTACGTGGGATTTCATTCACTATGCCAAAACACATGGTATTCCGGTCGGACCCGGAAGAGGTTCAGCCGCAGGTTCGGTTGTTGCATATGCTCTTGAAATCACAGACCTTGACCCGATTAAGCATAAATTGTTGTTCGAAAGATTTTTGAATCCAGAACGTTTCACCATGCCCGATGTCGATATTGACTTTTGTATTGAGCGCCGCGGGGAGGTTATTGACTACGTTACGCAAAAATACGGTGAAGATAAAGTCTGCCAGATTATTACATTTGGAACCTATGCGGCAAAAGCAGCATTAAAAGGCATCTGCCGAATTCTAAAAGTTCCGTTTTCAGAAAGCAACAAACTTGCAGGATTAATCGAACCTGCAATTGAAATTGCGCAGGCAACAAATCCTAAAGCAAAAACTTTAAAAGATGCAATGCAATACGACGGGTCTGAGCTTAAAGCACTTTATGAGAAAGATGAACAGCTTCCGGCAGGCGACCCGATGGAGGGAAAAACAGTCGGAGTTAAGAAGATTGTTGACCTGGCAATTGGTATTGAAGGCATTAAAAACAACACAGGCACGCACGCGGCCGGTGTAATTATTTCGCGAGTTCCGCTGGATGAAATAATTCCTGTTCAGCCATCAAAAGACGGAATTGTTCAAACCGGTTATCCCCCGCATGACGTTACTGAAGTTTTAAGCCTTTTAAAAATGGACTTTTTGGGGCTTCGAAACCTCACAACAATTTACAAAACCGTTGACTTAATCAAAGAACAGCAGGGAATTGAAGTTGATATAAACAATATTCCGCTTGATGACAAACCTGTTTACGACATGCTTATGACAGGCGACACAGACGGCGTTTTCCAGCTTGAATCACAGGGGATGAAAAACCTTGTAAAAAGGTTAAAACCAGACGTTTTTGAAGATTTAGGCGCTCTTGTTGCACTTTTCAGACCCGGTCCGCTGGATTCAGGCATGGTTACGGACTTTGTTGAAAGAAAACACGGACGCCAGGCTATTTCATATGCCCACCCGCTTCTGGAACCGGTTTTGAAAGACACTTACGGAACAATTGTGTATCAGGAACAGATTATGCAGGTGTTTCAGGTGCTTGCAGATTACACACTCGGTCAAGCGGACATGGTTCGTCGTATGATGGGTAAGAAAAAAGTCGATGAAATGGAAAAACAAAAAGGTAAATTCATCGAACGCTCAGCCCAGCATGGGATGTCTTCAAAAGATGCAGAAGCCTTGTTTAACCAAATTCTCGCTTTCGCTTCTTACTGTTTTAACCGGTCGCATTCAGCCGCATACGCTTTTGTTGCGTATCAGACCGCATATTTGAAATGCCATTATCCTGTTGAATATCTTTCAGCACTTCTTTCAAGCGTATCAAGCGATCAGGAAAAAACGCAGCTTTACATAGAAGAAGCTCTTAAAAAAGGCATAAAAGTTCTTCCGCCAGATATTAATCACTCAATGGCAACATTCACACCTGACCAGGGCAACATCCGATTCGGACTAGCCTCAATCAAGCAGGTTGGCGAAGGTGTAATTGAAGAAATTATCAAAGAACGCAAAGAAAACGGGCCTTTCAAATCAATTTACGATTATATTAAGCGTTTAGATTCAAAATGCAGCAATAAAAAGACACTTGAAGGTTTGATTAAGGCTGGTGCGTTTGCAAACATTGAAAAAAGCCGCAAGCAGTTAATGGAAAATATGGATTACATTACTGCAACAGCCTCAAAAGAAGCTAAAGCAAAAGAAAGCGGTCAGGGAAGTCTTTTTGACCTTCTGGGAAGTTCAGCTGAAATTGATGATGCGAAATTCAAGCTTTCAGGAAGCGATGAAGAATATAGCCAGCGCGAAATCCAGCTTTTCGAAAAAGAATTCCTCGGATTTTACGTAACCAGCCATCCGTTATCAACAATCAGAGATAAATTACCATTTTTGATGACGCATAAAATTTCAGAAATTCCGGAATTACCAAACGACAAAGTTGTTACAATCTGCGGACTGATTACGGCCGCAAGACAGATTCCGACGAAGAAAGATCCGACAAAGTTCATAAGATTTGTAACAATAGAAGATTTGTCGGGTAAAATTGACGTAATATGTTTTAACAGACAAATTCAGGAATACGGTTCGTTCCTTGATGTTGAGCAGCGCACAATAATTTCAGGAAAAGTTAGCCGCAGGGGCGACGACGAACCGCCGGTACTTATAGTTGATTCCGTAAAACCAGTTGATAATTCGAACATTTTCACAATTGAAATTAAAGACGACTTCAAATTTGAAGAACTTGTGTATATGAAAAATCTTTTATGTGAGCATGCTGGTTCTGACCCGTTAATGATAAAGTTAAAAGATGACAGCGGAGATGTCAAAATTCTTACGGCTTCAATGTTTTGGGTAAATTCATCAAACAAACTTGCAGACGCATTGCGGAGTAAATTCAACGAACGAATCGGCATAAACATTCGTTCCCTTGATGCGCAGGAAGACAAAGAAGAAGCTCTCAGTGCATAATGCAAATAAAAAAATAAAAAACACTTGCAAAAAAAAATTTAGCATGTATTATAAAGAAGTAACCCAATGCGGGGGTAATTCAGTGGTAGAATGCCTCCTTGCCAAGGAGGATGTCGCGAGTTCGAGCCTCGTCTCCCGCTCCATAAAGAAGAGCCTAACTTTCAGGCTCTTTTTTATTTGCTGATTTTCTGCAAAAATAACTCAAGTGCTCACCAAATGTTCACCATATTTTTTATGCGGTAATTTTTTATGCAGATTTATAAAATCTTTTATTCATTCGTTCTTCCCGTTCAGCATGAACTCTTCTGAATTTATCACCTATCAAGTCAACAGAGTGATCATTAATATCAGGTATAAAATGTGCGTATATATCTAATGTAGTTGTAGGTTTTGAGTGCCCCATTTGCTTTGAGACATATAAGTATGAAATGCCGTGTGATAGCATCATACTGGCATATGTATGACGCAAATCATGAAAACGGTAACCTCGCCACTTGAAACTTTCAAGCAGAGGGTAATACCCGCGTCTGCGAATATTTTCCTTTAGTAACGGAGTACCAAGATTTGTGCAAAAGACCAACTCATGCTGAGGATTTACCGTCTTTTTATACTCAAGCAAGCAATTAATTAAGCCTGCTTCCAAATCAATAGTCCGTCTGGAACCTGCGGTTTTTAACGTATCACTTAGCTTACCGTTCGTAAACTGACGCCTAACATACAATACACGTTTCTCGAAATTTATATCACTCCATTTCAGCCCTAGCAGCTCGCCTTGTCTCATTCCTGTAAACAATGCTGTATACAACAAAGGATATAATCTAGGGTAATCACGTTCAGCACGCCTTAACATTCGTGTTACCTGCCTCAAATTAAATACTTTAATTTCTTTGGCGGGAATACTGATTTTCTGAGCATTTTCAAATGGGTTTCTGAATACATATTCATTTGTACAAAGATAATTCCCGATAGCTTTCAATAATTTTAAACAATCATTTATTACACTAGGTGATTTCTCCTGCTCCAGCATTTGTATTTTCCATTTATTAATCAAGTCAATACGTATATCACTGAAATAATAACTTTCAAATACATTAAAATAGTCTTTTACATAGTGTTCATACTTATCAAGCGTATTTCCCGCGTAATGTAATCTGGCATTTTGCATATATAATTCACAGGCATGAGTAAACGTCAATTTTATAATAGCGCAGGCATTATTTTCTATTTCGTTTAAGCGTGAGCGTTCAGCGGCTCTTGCATCTTTCTTTGTTGCAAAGCCGCTTTTCTTTTCCTGTAAACGTTTTCCGAAAATATTACGCCCTAGTTCTATTGAGTATTGCCAGGACTCTTTACCGCTTTTGAGTTTTCGCTTTGTACCGACATTCAATTAGTTATTTCCCTCAACTATATGTGAATTTTTAAAATCCAATAATGCATTTAAGAGAACAACTTTTGTTTTGCCGTAATTTATATGACTAATTTTCTTTTCAAGAACTATCCATTTATACGCAGTTGCGTAAGGAACTCCTAATATTCTGGAGGACTGCTTAATTGTAACGGTGTTTTCCATTTCATTTCCTATCTGGTTTAATTTTTGATTTTCTTTCATTTTCTTTCTCCTATTTTTACATTAAATAATTTACCTACTATTTAATATAAAAATTTTTAGAGAAAGTTTTATATATTTTTTATTTAGACAGAAAATTATAATAAATTTCACCTTAAGTAAAGGCCAGAGCCGCAATTTGAGTCTTAACCAACTTGTTTAAAATTATGCCGTATAACTGAAACCCATGTCCGGGCATGCTTATGAGCTTATTCTAAAATTTGAAGTTTTGTAAAGTTAGTTTAGCAATTTACAAACTAAGCAGCTTATTCAGTTTAAATAATAAATGATTTGTATCAAAAATCATCAAGTAAATTCAACCTAGTACGAACTTTTCAAAACTTCTCGTAACATATTGAGCTGTTCAACTGTCTTTACCTTGTTCGTGAGATTTCTGATTAAAAGACTGATTGTATTTATCGCATTATAAAAGCTGCTCTAGTATACCTTTTTCAAGCATATTAAGTGTAACTATATAATCGTTATGGTCAAAGGTTTCTCTTAATGGTCTTGATGTTGAATGCCAACCAATTCCATCAGTTATCCATATAAACTTAAATTTATTGTCAAGAACATCATATAAATTACGATATTCACCTGCTGTAGATTTTAATTTAGAACCTCCACCACCATAAAAATTAACTTCAAATATTACCAGCTCTTTTGACGTTTGCACAACATAATCATATCGTCTTGAAGATTTATCAACAGGCACTTCAATACCAAATTCTTTTTTTATTCTTTCTGCATTTGCTTCTTTAAGATACTTATATCCTTTTTTATTACAAATATCTTTGATAAATACTTCTGCAATCGCTTCCATTGAATGCCCGCCGCGATTTTTCCGTCCATTACTGTCCAAACCTGCCTCGACACCAATCATATAATCAACAAGGGATTTTATTTTCCCGCAGCAAATTAAATTCTTTAAACCTGATTCTTTTACAAAGTGCAAATATTTTTCAATGTCTTTTGCTGTCGGATTTTTAATGGAAAAATCATAATTTTCATAAGTTAATTTTTTATTTTTATAATCAATCAAGATATTAAACTTCTTTTCTCTACTAACAACCAATGCAGGTAATATCTTTATAACTTGTGGATGCTCCTTAATAAGCGCCTTAAATTCCTCATCAAAATTTTCTTTACCGATCAGGTAATTTAATAAATTTAAATTTATTTCGATTTTTCGAACATTTTCATATACCTTATCCCAGTTAACAAAGTACGACCACATATTATTGGAAGGTTTAAGTTTATCAAGTATGCATTTGAAGACCTCATCTTCGCAGCTACAATCAAATAAATCCTGATAACATTTTAAATATTTCAATGCTGCTTCTCCTATATTTTAATAGTTTAAGTTAAATTTTAGTAATTTTTTACTAATACTTCTGTAATTCTCCCTCTTCCGCTTGCATTCGCATTTATAGCTCGGGATGCAAAAACTTTTTTAATCTCATAATTTGAGTAAAGCTCATTAACTAATTTTGTATCAGAATTAGAAAGCATAAACTTCACACCCAACGCATCTAATTCATCACATACCTCACGTAGTTTAAATTGCATATCTATGTCAAAGCCTTCTTTTGTATATGAGGTAAAGCTGGAAGTTTCGTTTAGAGGCACATAGGGCGGATCAAAATAGACAAAATCAGCCTTTTCTACCTTATTTAGCACTTCAGAAAAATCAGCACATCTAATTTCAGTATTTTTTAATAATTTTGAACAGTTGATTAAATTATTCGCATCCACTATTCTAGGATTTTTGTAATTACCGAAAGGAACATTAAACTGCCCCTGCGAATTTACTCTATACATCCCATTAAAGCAGGTTCTATTAAGGTAAATAAATCTGCTTGCTTTTTCAACATCTGATAAAAGGTTATATTCATCTGTTCTGTCAAGATTTCTGATTTTTAAAAAATATTCTTTTGATACTTCATGTTTATTTAAATCTCTAATTAACTCATAAACATTATCACGAACCACTGAATATAAATTTATAAGTTCTGGATTCCGATCAGAGATATACCCATTTTCAGGCTGCAATTCAAAGAACAATGCACCGCCTCCGATAAACGGTTCAAAATATCTGTTATAGGATTTTGGCATATTTTTCAAAAGTTCAAACATAAGCTGACGTTTACCGCCGACCCATTTAACAAGCGGATATGTTTGACTATTTTCTTTTTCTAAAACTACTGCCATTATAATCCCTTACAAGAGAATAATTGCTCAAACCTTTTTATTGAAAGGTCTAAATATTCCCTTTCCAAATCAATACCTATAAATTTCCTACCTAGCTCTAAAGCCATTATACCAGTTGTTGAACTTCCTGTGAAGGGGTCAAGTATTAAATCATCTTTATTCGTACTCGCAAGGATTATCCGTCTTAACAATTCTACAGGCTTTTGTGTCGGATGCTTCCCGCAAGTTTTCTCCCAAGGTTTAGGTGTATCAATTCGCCATACAGAACGCATTTGTTTTTCAGGCTTTTTTATAAAATCCTCTTTCCCCCAGTCTCCATTTTTTGTTATTTCATAGTTAAATGTATGTTTCGCTTTTTTATCTTTTTTAGCCCACAAAAGAGTTTCATGGCTTGCAGTAAAATATCTGCAACTAATATTTGGAGAAGCATTTGGTTTAAACCAGCAGATATCATTTAAAATATTAAATCCTGATTTTTGTAGTGCAAAACCGCAAGCATAAATTGAATGATATGTGCCTGAAATCCATATTGTACCATTAGGCTTTAAAACTCTTTTACAAACATTAATCCATCGTTGGTGAAATTCAAAATCTTCATCTACCCCCTTGCTTTTATCCCACGTACCTTTGTTAACCGAAACGACTTTACCTGCATGGCATGTAATTCCGTCATTTGATAACATATAAGGAGGATCCGCAAAAATCATATCAACAGATTCTGGTGTTGCTCTATTCAATATTTCAATGCAATCACCTAAAAATAGTTGTATATCGTCTTTTTCATAATACTTTTGCACCGTATAAATTATAATATAAAAATAATTTTCATAGCAGTAATATGAAGGTTTATTTATATCAATAGATGAATATTAATTTAATTATAATTACCTTCAGCAAAAAGCGGAGTGAGCGACCTCACTCCTGTATTATGTCCCCCAGACAAATTCTCTATTACCCTTTATGCTTAAATATTATTGCGGTCATATTTTCGTATTTTGTCTGCCAGTCACTTAATGCTTGTGGAAGAACATCTTCTGTGCCTGTATATTCATCCCATATTAGATAACCTATTGAGGGAGAATTTGGATTTATTGCTTCTTGTATCTCTAAATTCAAATAGCTTAGATGCAAGTCTCGAAGCTTGTCTTCAAATATTAAACTTTTTTGTTTGTATTCCATCTGTTTTGAAGGGTCAAATGATTTGGCAAACTTTACAAGTACAATGGTTTTGTTTTCTTGTAAGTTAAGCTTAAACGAGTCAAATTGCGTAAAGTCATCTGTGCCGCATTCTCTCAATCATCTTTTGGTTTTAGGTAAATTGGAGTTTGTAAAAACTTTTTCAAACTCTGCATTTATTTCTTTTATGCTTCTTGTTTCTGATTGGTATGTCATTTTTGCCTCATTTATTTAATATAAAATTTTATTTCCGGTTAATGGCACTGAAAAATTTTGGCAGCATATAACAATATATATCTGGTATTTTATTTTTAAATAAATAAGTAAAGTTAAAGACAGTCTGAGTATCAAGACTGTCTTTTTATTTGGATATAAAATTTTCCTTAAAATAGCGGGCACTACAAAGCCGGCTTAGACTCGTGCCCGAAGATATACCTTAGTCCAGCATTAGCTGCAATACCATTTCTTCCGCCGTGGCGTAACAGCACCTGCCCGTAAGCTGTGAAGTTATCGTTAATCGTCTTCTGTATACCCAAACCGTACTGAACATACGGTTTCATGCTTAAATCAGGCAGGGTTGCCATGTTTGCTGTAAACTGTGAATCGTTCATAATATTCCAGTTCATTCCGACTGTAAAATATGGCTGCCAGCCGTTTTGGTATTGAGGGCAAATCTTACGTTTGGTGAAATTTGAAATGCATGCAGCGGGTCGCCGTTTATGCTTACACCGGCTGCATTTGTGTAATCAAATGTTTTTCAGGCGTCATTTTTTGTTCTTGCAAAACATATTCATAAAGAATTTTGCTTGCCTGAGGGTCAGGTTTTGCATTATTAAAATTTAGTTTTTTATATGAGCCTGATGCTAATGCAGGCTGAATCAGAATTAATGTTATTAAGGAGGTGATAAATAAGTTTTTTAGCAAAGTTCATTCCACATATTCTACAGGTATATTGTATCATTCTATGCTTGATTTCGTCAACATTAAGTGTTTTTCTCCTTGTTAAACTAAAATACAAATGCAAACTTAACGTTTGCAAAAACAAGGCAAAATAAATTTAAATTAGTCTTCTTTCAAAGTATTCAAATATCCTCTCAGGATTAAAGCCCTTTGTTTTACAATTTCTGTTCTCCAGCCTTCTCGAAAATTCAAATACATTGTTCCCTGTTTGTATGAAACCACAGAGTCTATCAAATTATAATCTTTATTTTTGTAGTTTTCCCAAGATACTTGAGAGATCTGCAACTTCTTATAATCTTCCGGATTTAAAATCTTCTTTAATTCGGCTAGGGTTTTCTGTATATCTTTTTCCCAGGACTGTTGAGCTATTTGGCTGCATATGTTCATTTCATAAGTATCAGCAGTTTTTGAAATACATTCTCTTTCAGCTTTGTCGATTGGATTCAAATTTTCGGCTGTGTATTCCTGATTATTTCGGGTTAAAGATGGATTGACGGTTTCTGCCGCTGTACATACAGTTATCACCATTGTTGAAGCTAAAACTATAAAAAGATCTTTAACTAATTTTTTCATAAATTTATTTTACCTTAAAAACTAAATTTCATGCAAATTTACATAATCACCGCCTTTCATTTTTTCATTACAAAACAGAGGTATTTTTTATACCCTTCTGAGTGCTACTTATATTTCAAATTTATGAGCGGTGATAAACTATTTTATCATTTGATGCTTCATTCCGTCAATATTCTGCACTTAAAAATTTCGTTTCTTCTCAAATCTATTCTTTAAGAGTTCCATTAGTTCTGCATCAGTTAAATCACAGACTCTTGACTGTTCATCAACATTGAATGTTAAATTTTTGATTATTTGCATATATTCCCGAGGTTGCATATTGGCATACTGTTTTAAGGTCGTCGAAAGATATGCATGACCAATATTTTGGGATATTGCTTTTATATCTCGTCCGCTTCTTGCCAACCTAAAAGCTGTATCAACTGCCAAATGTCGAAATTCATGAGCTGAATAGGTCGCAATATTCTTATCCTTACATCTTTTCGCAATTATTTCATTAATTTTTGTTTGTGTTGAATAAAATTCCTTTGACAAAACATAAATTGCCTTATTATTTTCTCCTTGTACCAATTTTGGGAATAATGGGTCTGTAGGTTTAAATTGTTTATCTTCAATTAAAAATCTAAGCCAGTCTTTGATTATATCAATATACCGATTATCAAAACGGAATAGGGTGCTTCTTATATATTTGTTACGTTTTGTGTGAACGCCCTCTGTTGGATCTTGAACAAAATCCAGTGTTTTTGGATTTAATGCTCCTAACGGTAAAGTTCTAACAGCATCAACCCTGCCCGCAGACAGTAACAGGAAACATAATAGGGCTTTATCCCTCCTGTCAACATCATCATTTACCGGAAAATCAATCATTTCATTAAATTCTTCAATAGTCGGATATTCACGAATTCCCTGTTTTGAGAGAAGTCCTTTCTCTTTTGTTGTCAACTGTAAGACTTCTAAAGCCTCACTGATTTTTGGTTTAATAACATCATCTTTGAAAATATATCGAAAAAACGCGGCAACTCTGCTCATCTTCTGTTTTTTGGTCTGCATTGATGTTTTTATCGAGTCGCGGTAAAATTTTGCGCGGTCTGCATTGAAATCTTTTAAATTTGCGAATTCTGTGATTTCCCAATACTCCCAAATGTCATCTCGATACTGTTTTATTGTTTTTTTATCATACGATTCTCGTGTTCCTATACATAAATAAGTAAAGTATTCTTCAATTAGAGCTTGCTCGTTGAGATTTGGCTTATTATTCATAGTAATATATTAGCATAAATTATGCGTAAGGGGGCATGATATACTAAAAAATTCCTTACACTTTTTACACAGTTTTATACCCTTAAAATCTTCAAAAAATGGGCGTGAAAAATTTTCCGCCCATAATAAAAATATAATAATAAAAATATTAGTCAAAAGTTTCTACAATTTGAAACGTATCTTGTAGCTCTACAAAATGATTCCTCCAACTAAACTTGATACAAATACAACCACATATCTCACATTTACCACTGATTAAAATCTTGTAAACTCCGGATTTGTTTACTTGTTCGGGGTATTCCTTAACAGTAATCTTCCTATTGGCAATTTTAACAGTCTTTTTACAATGTTTACAATGAATTTCGTCTGTTTCTACTTTTTGTTTCTGTCGTCGAATTTTTTCAGCATATCGTTTTAAATCTTTACCCCAGATCTCTTGGCACTCCTCATCACAACATTCCAAACCATCACGAATATAAGCAACTATACGCTGAAGAGGACATTTTAATGTGTCAGCAAGTTCTTGACGAGTGTATATATGATTATTGATTACTAAATTTGAATTCGGAACCCTTCTTATAGGCATACTCCCTCGTTTTTATTTAATATAAAATTTACGAAGAAATGTTTAAAATTTACGGGCATCAAAGAATGTTTGCATAATAAAAACTAACTGACTAGATGACAGGTGGTTCTCAGGCTATTATTTCTTTTTTGTATGTAATAATAAAAAAAACGGCTCTTATCCGAAAGATAAGAATCGCTAGAGTTCTAACAAAGCTTATTACTAACTAAATTACAAAATATGAACTTTGGGATTTAGGCATAATTTTGGCTAAAGCTAAAGAGGTAAATTGTAATATAGCTCTAATCAATATTAATTCGTAAAAGAACCTCTTTTATTGTTCCATTTTTAATTATATTTGCAACCTGTGTTCTTACCATTTTACCTTTATTGATTGCGTTGAAAACATTTTCACAGTGGATACTTTTAAGGTATCCCAGGAGTTCCTGCTCAAATAATACCTTAACTGCTTTATCATCATAAGAGTTTTCAGGTTCTTGTTTTAAAGAAAGTCTTTCTTCAATCTCTTTATTAGTAAGCTGCCGAATTTTATCTACAACATATTTTGACTTTGTATTCAGCCAGGAAACATCCGTATTAAATCTTGCAGGACATTCCTCATGAGGTGCAATAAATTCAAAATTGTCAGTTAATAATTTTGCTCCTGTTAAGCCTAACAGAGAAAAAGTATCCTCTTTATACCCGATAGCACCCCAATAATTAAGAAAGTCATCGTAGTCACGGCGTTGCGGATTAAGTAGACGACGTTTAAAAATTTCTAATACATTATCTGTATATACCTTATTAATCTCATTAAAAGCCGGATAGTACGTAAAATCATCTTCTTGAGCCGCAATAGCAACATTTTTTTCAGAATACATAAAAGAATAATTGTTGTTATCCCTCTGCAAAATTCCAATAATATGTCGAGGTCTATCAACATCTTTCCGCCATGTCAGATAAATTTTATCTGTATCAAGAGTGCACATTTATTAAGTCCTTTAATTTTTCTTTTCTGAGTTCTAATATTTTAAGAATGACCTTACACCTAGTATCTGATAGTTTATAAATTTCAGGAACATCCATTTGTTGTATCTGAGCTAGTATACTTTTAGTATAACTCAAATAATCTTGTTTTAGCATGTCACAAATCAAATCTGACATATCAGGTTCTGTATCAATTAGGTATTTCATTATCTCAAAGTGCTTATAGTGTTTACTATCAGATGAATTTAAGTATAAATTCGGAGGTTTACTATTGTTAACAAATTGTTCTAATTTATTTTTATCAGACCACAATCGTACAACAGCTTCTTCTGTTTCGCCTGCGGTAAGGCAGGATGCATTATCATAAATTGGAGCCAATTTTAATTTTGAGATTGTTGAACCGTATAAAATACCCCAATTCTCATCGTGTCTATCGTTATTCCCGATTAGGCAATCGAATATTAACATCTGACGGAACTTTATCCACATATCATCTTCCATAGCCTGATATGAAGCTAAAATTTTAATCGTTTTTAAGTTATGATATAAATTAATCTTCAAAGCACTTAAAATATCACTTGCCTCAGCCAATTCAACAGCAGGCATACCAGCGTCTCCTCGCTTTAAAAAACTTTTTATGAGGATGCCGTAATGTTCGCCATCTGTTGCTGGAATAGCTTCCGGAATATTTAATCCCAAATAAGTTCCTATTTTATAAGCTAACAGTTCTGTCCAAATTTCCTTTGTAACAAAATTGATACTTGAATATATTTTGGGTTCTTTGTATAAATACACTTCACCATCGGAAATTCTTTCATACCAACTCTTTACACGGCGTCCCTTTGATGAAAAGCCTTGAATTTCAGTCCATTCTTCAGGATTAACATGAATTAATTCAATTCCAGACATAAGCAAATCATAGCATAAGTTTTGCTCAATACTATTATTTATAACGGAATTTTAACAAACATGTCTTTTATTTTATATTTAATATAATATGTCTAACTGTTATAAGTCAAACAGGTTCACAAAATGTTCACAGATATAGTAAAAATTATCAAAAAACTTTATTCTAGTTAAAACTTAAAATGGAGTGAGAATATGCTATTATTGAGCTTTCGGCACCTGGTAAAAACAGTTAATTAATATATAAAATTGTTGCCAAGGAGGATGTCGCGAGTTCGAGCCTCGTCTCCCGCTCCATTTATTAAATTGAGGGAATTTTCCCTCTTTTTTGCTATTATGACTGCATTTCCAGAGTTCGAACCTTCATTTTTTGTAAATCGCTGATTTTTTGCATTATTTTTATTTTTTTCTTGATATGCTTGAGTTTTAACGAGTTCTAAGCCTTTTTTTGAGTTATCTGTTTTTATTAAACCTGACTTGATTTGAGGAAGGTTTTTAAATATCGGATTTAATGTATAATTTAAGTGTTTATCTTGTAGGACATAATTTCTTCCTATCAATTTTAGTAGTTGCCGTTTTTTTATTGCATTTGCTTCCCTAAATAATTTCGGAGCGTCTTGACATAATTCCAAAAT
The DNA here is from genome assembly GCA_003150395.1 of Candidatus Gastranaerophilales bacterium. GTDB lineage: Bacteria > Cyanobacteriota > Vampirovibrionia > Gastranaerophilales > Gastranaerophilaceae > Scatenecus. The sequence continues at coordinate 25,871 of QAMI01000063.1, forward strand.
ATTATCTGTAAATTCATAAAACTGTTTTGGTTCCTCACTTAGCTTATTTCTTAAAATAGTGTTTTCGTCAATTTCTCTTTGAATTTTGTTCATTTGTTTTGTAAAATCTTGGGAACTTATTAAATCTTCTAATTTCATATTAAATAAATTTTCTTTTTTTTCGCTCCAATCGTTTTGCTATTGTGTCTAAATTAGCTATCTTTAGGTTTTCATTTGATTTTACGTTTTCGTGCATGGCATGTAATGATTTTTTTATAATCTCAATATATGATTCATCTATTTGTAAATTTTCAAATATTTTTATAAATTCTTTTTCAAGATATTGCTCGGAAATATATGTTTTGTGACAGGTTCCGCCTTTTTTACCTGTACAATGAGAGTAGATATATTTCCCTTTTTTTATTTCTGCTGTTATTGCACAACCGCAGTGACAAGGGTCTGTGTTCATAGCCTGATTGACATTCTCAATGCCTCATACAGTAACTTACAAGAAGGAAGCGAAGGATCTTTATTAAAAGACGGGTTTTGAAAGGGATTCTTCGCCACGGGGCAATGATGACAGAATACATGCAAAGACAATGCTCTAAATGACATGAACAAAAGAAAAAGGCGCCTCAAGTATGATTAACAGGCGCCTATATTGAGCAAAAAGTATTTTGTTTTACCAGATTTTGTTACGTTCACCAGCATCACTGACTCCGGAATTAGTAGTTTTTACGGTTACATTGGCACCGTCAACAGTCATCGTTCCGCTATAATTACATTTTACCTGTGTAGAACCCAGATTCAGCCTGCAGTAAAAATCTTCAAGGAATACACCTTGTCCGTTCAATGTGCCTTGATACAAGAAGCTCACACGCATTCCAGAACCATGATACTGTTGCTGATAGTTCGGATTACCATTCTGCGTACTACCGTGCCAGTTTCCTGATAGTTCAAAACCATAATTAAATGGAGCATTAGTACATGCAACCGTAAATGTATACTGCTCTCCGTTTCCAGTACTGCTGCTTGAGAGATTTACATTACATATAGTAGGGTCTGATGATTGTTTCCCAACAACCCATTTAGCAGTATAGGTTTCGTTTTTCTTCATTGTTATTGAATATTTCTTATTAGTGCTTACACGTGTGCCGCCATTGTACCAACCATCAAAGCTCTTTTTGGCATTGCCTTGTAATACACAATTGGTATTCCAATCTGTTGTCATTATCGCAGTTGTGCCGTCATCGTAATCTCCAGCTCCATATACATTTACATGAGCTGAAGAGCTGCTACAATTTGAGCCGCCTGAATTAGATAAGCCATCTACTTCACCTTTCAGGGTTAATGTCCATTTTTGTCCAGAGCCGGTACATGCTTTAACTGTAACTTGAGTATCTTGATCTAATGTTAATTGATAAGTAGTAGCATCAGACTTACCAAGCTTATTACCAGCCCTGCCGAAAAAGTCATAGCACGTACCAGCATACCCTGCAACGGCAACACGGGTGCCGCAATCAAAGGTTCTGGAGGTTCCATCTCGCCAGTCATTAGTATCAATATTACCAATGCTTACAAAGTCTACATCGCTTCCATAGCTGGCTGTGATTGTACATTTTTTTGTTGATGGTATATCACTTGTTGTAACTTTGACAGAAGTTACACAACCATTTGGAGTTACATGGCTTAACTTTCCACTTACGCTTTTTGGTGACGAAGTTGTATCACAAGTTTTAGGGAATGTTTCTACTTTAGAGGTTGAACCCTTTGGTATATTAAATACTTGAGTACAAGTGTGGTCGCCGCTGCTATCAGTCATTGTTGCAGTTATCCCTACACTTATATCTATTGGCTGGGCTTTATCTAATGTTAAGGAACCGCTTAAGTGCCAACCACTTTGGGCTGTAGAGCCTTGAGGCTGTAAGCGGATTGTAGCCGTTGTGGGAATACATTGAGAACTACCGCCACCTTGATTGCAATCGATATCAGCATAAGCTTTTCCATTAGCGGGGATGTTTACGCTGCTTGGACGTATACCTACCGTACCTTTGGTATAACTTGAACCCCCAAAATCGCCCATACAGCTTTTGGCGGTTAGAGATTGCTCACCGGTGGGAAGACCTGGAATTGTTATTTGTTGAGCATCTTTCCATTTCCCGCTGCCGGTTGAGCGCTGAGAGCCTATATTTATATCATAACTGGTCATGCCATTACCGTTGGTATTTACTGTCAACACTAGCGTGCCGGTTTTGGCGGATGGCCTACTACATGGTTCTTCGGTGAATTCTACATTAACAGCATTTTCTTGGCCGCCGACTACTTCAAAATTTTCGGGGCTGTACATTACACCTTTAGTTGCATTCCAGTTACCCATCTTAGTTGACATATTTTGGATATACCAATGAGAAACGCGACCTAGAAGATTATATGTTCCGGGGGAGAGGTCTAAACAAGGACGATCTTTTATTTGAACAATTAGATTACCATTTCTACCGCCGGTTTCTTGA
>QAMI01000003.1:0-18711 GCA_003150395.1 Candidatus Gastranaerophilales bacterium
ATGCTTGAAGATGCTGCAACCGGTACATAATCGTCCTGCCATTTTGAAAGATAGCTTAAAGTGTATGTTCCGTCAGATTGAGCAATAAGAGCTGTAATTTCGTTTGTCAAAGCCCCGTCTTCAAAAGTGTAAACTGTTTTTGTGTAACTATCAACCGAAGGAGGTGTCGGAACTGACATTCCAAGGAGATCGTTATAGTAGTTTGCAGACTGGTTAGACAATGCGGTTCTTTGCTGGTTAACTTGTTGACCTTCGAACTCAACATTGGTTTTGCGAGCTGTCAAACCTAAAAATCTGGCTTGTGATGCTGCCATTCCCATAGCTGTCGACCTTTCCTTTCGTGTTGTGTACTTACATTATTTTGTTACGACAACATGAGAATTAATCTTTAATTTTTTGGTTAATCATGTTACAAAATTGTAACAATTTAAGTTTTCTTTAATTGCGAAAACGGTCTGAAATATACGCCAATATTGCCCCTCCGATTTCTTCATTCGGGTCAAAATTTGTTTGCTGCGGGTTAACAGAATTCCTGAAAAGCATGGCAACTAGCGGGCCGAAGGCATCGGGAACCTGAATTTTTCTGTAAATCCCGGCTAAAAATGTTTGAATGTTAGGCGAATTTGTATTATTGAAACGCGAAAGCACAGGATACATTTTTTCAACCCCTTTTGTACCATTTTCAATCAGGCGGTCTGTAATGTAAAGAGTTTCGGTGATTTCAGCCTCGTTATTTGACTTTGTGAGCACATCTGTAATATATGGAAGTGCATTTTCTTTTTGTTTTACAAAGTAATCGACCTTGACAGGGTCAACCAGAATGTAATTCCTGTTGCCTTGGGGCATTTTGATTGCCGGCTGGAAGTTTTGTTGGTATGGAGTTTGTGGTGTTAATGTTATTTGCATTTTAACCTCTTTTTATCGGAGTCAATAAGTGAATATGTGAATAAGTAAATAAGTTCGTATCGTTATGCTGTATTTGTCATTTAATTTTAAATTACCATTGTTGCTGTTGGGCTGAAATCCGACCCTGCTTTTATATGTTAATTCCTATGAAAAACAGCCTGTTTCTTTTCTGTAATGCACCTATTCACCTATTCGCTCATTTACTTATTCACTTGTACATTTACGAATAAACAAACGGCGGACCGTTTTTAATTTCGAACAATATATTTTCAGCCATAGTTTTTAATTCTTCTTTTGGCTTGCCTTCGCGGGCCTGCTTGTAGAATTCGTCCATCAAAGGCTGAATTGCCGCGTCTTTTTTTGATTTGAAATTCTTTAATTCGGTTGACACAAGTCTTTGTTGAAGTTCGGCTTCTGTATCTGCGTTAAGCTTTTTGACCTGAACGTCTTTAACTGCTTCTCCGACGAGCTTGCCTCCGTATCCGATTGCCGTAAGACCGGTTGTGCCTAAAAAAAGCGCTTTAAATTGTTTGTTTCCGGTGTCAAGAAGATAGTTGTAGAAAAATGCCCTGAAGTCGTTTACGTGAGAGTAAAATGTTGTTTTCGGGATTGAGCCGCCGCCGCAATGGGGATTTGCATCAACTGTTGATTTTTCAAATTCGTTCACCATTGACTTAATAAATGCTTCTTTATCTTTCCAATCAAGCGATTTTAACCATTCTTCCATTTTTTCTTTTGAGGGTTCAATTGATTTAAAAAGATTTTTTAAATCAGCTTTAGTTTGCTCAATATTGTCGGGTTTTGCATTTTTTACGACATCTTTTATCTCATTAGATGTTTTCGCGATGAATTTTTCAATATGCCCTTTGCTTTTTGTGAGATTTTTAAGCGCCAGAAATCCAAGTCCGACAATTCCGGCAAAAGTTCCAAGTCCGATTAATATATAATTAAGATTATTGTCTTTTTTGTCCCGGCCGGCATTTTTTATGTTTCCGCCTTTGAACATCAAAGCTTTGAAGGTTTCTTCGGAAATTTGTTTCTTTTGCGGTTCATATTTAAGATATTTACTTAATTCGATTGCTTTTTGCGAAAGCATACTGCGTGTAATCTGGATTTTTCCGGCAAAAGACTGGGTTTCAATGTCAATGAGTTTTTCCTGAAGATTTTTTTGAATATCTGCTTCTTTTTTCTTGACCCAGACATCGCGAAATCCGTCAAAGAATGTTTTTCCCATAAAAGCCATCGCGGTTAGGGCAAAAACACCGGTTCCGGCAGTGATTGTTTTCCAGTTCGGACATTCGACAATTCTATAGAGCGCCTGAATGGGTTCATCATTAATTGCGACATTTCTGATTGTGGGCTGAAGACGTTTTAATGAATCAATGTTAAGATTAATCTTTGCGCTGTGGCTTATTAGTGCTGTAAGCCCTGCAATGGCACCCATAACTCCAAGAGCAATTCCGCTTATCGGAACAAGGCTTTTTTCGCTTCGAGCCTCTTTTTCGTAAAGTTTATCAGGCATCTGCGAGCTTTTTGAGATTACAAGCGTGTCCATTGTGTCGTTAAGTGTAAGTGTCGGGTTTGAAGCCGTGTTATCTTTAATTAAAGAATTTACAAGAACACCTTCTTTTGTGTCATTGTTGGTTTTTCGCTGTGCTTTTGTTAAATTCCTCTGCTGGCGTAGAGTTTCGTTATCATGAAAGGCATTATTATAAATGTCCATTATCTTCTAAATCCTTTTCGTTTTCAGTAAGTTTTTTATACAATTCGTGTATAAAGGTTCTTAATTCAAATGATTTTTTAGTTTCATCAATTTGTTTGTCTTCGTTATCGGCGTCAAGCGGGCTGAAAATCGCAAATAATGATTTTACTTTTTTCTTAAGTTCAGAAAATGTTTCTGAAATTTTCTTTTCGACTGCCGCTTTAAGTTCGCCCATCATTGCTGTCAGCTTGTCCGAAATGTCTGCAAATTTCTGCTGAATTGTCTGAAATGCGGTTTGAATTGCGGCCGGCAGGTTTTTGATAATATTCAAAGTCCCGCCAATAAGTGTGTTTAAGACGAAATTTACAGGTTTTGCGATTATTGCGGGTGTGTTTTGGGTGAAAAACTGCGCAAGTTCAGTAACTCTTGTTCTTGCATTTGCCATTGTGTTTTGAAAATTTTGCATTTGAAGCGCATAATTTTGTAAATCCTGCTGGCGTTGAGCTTTTGCATTAGCCTGAGCTTTTAAGAATGCTCCGATTGCAGCGCATTCATTCCAACTCATTTCTCCGGGTTTTGCAGAAAAGTCGGCTTTCCGCATTCCGCCTCCGCCGCCCATTCCGTTACAAATAGGGCATGCACCCAACGGCATTCCGTGCGGGCAGGTTCCGGCTTTAACTGTATTTGCGTTTAGTGTTGCTAACTGCATTAAAAAATCCTCTTGTTTTCAACCTGAACTTACAGGTTTACAGAGGACACCGAGAAAATTATAAACTTCTTCAATCAGCGCGTGAAGATAGTTTTTTCTTCGAGTGTTCCGGCTTTTACGGCTGCGGCTGCAGCTGGAGATATTCACTCCATTTCCTCTTTTGATATTAAGAGTAAAATAACCGTGCAGGCATGTCAAATTAATATCTAAATTTTGTTAATTTAGATTAAATAATATATTATGAATATATTTTATATAGTCAGTTAGAATTTATGTAAAAATTTTTTTACTAGACTAGCAAAAAAAAATATTCTCGGTTATTATATAATGCATATTAATATAATTGGATTTTTATATAATAATATGCAATTACTCATCGATAAAGAATTAAATTCTCAAGACAAAATTCTGAAACCTGATTTTAATTCAAGGACAGGAAGAGAATTACTCGCGTTCTATCTGCAAACTAAATTTAAACAGATTTTTTCTTACGACAGGCACTGTGAATCTCCTATCTTTAAAGACATTAACCCTACTTTTATCCAGAGATTTACCAAACGTCTTATTACAAATCCCCGCAAGCGTATTCTGATAGGGATTACAGGCGAATCTGCCTGTGGTAAGTCCACAATTTGCCGTGAGCTCAAAAATTTAATAGAACAGCTTGCAATGCCAGTTTCTGTTTTAAGTACTGATAATTATTTTAATGACATTTCAGAACTTATAAAAAAATATGGAAGTTTTGATAATGTACGTGATAACGGTTATGATATTGATGCTCCGGAAAATTTTCAGCTTGAACTTTTAAAGAAAGATTTGACAAGTCTCGCCGAAGGAAAAAATATTAAAGCTCCACGGTATATTCCTAACGGAACAGGCGTTTCAATACCAGAATCTTTTGATGTAACTTCTGACAAGCTCATTGTTGTTGAAGGTATTGCAACGATGTACGAAGATGTAAAAGATGTTTTTGATATAAAAATTTATATTGAAACCGACAATGAAATTAGACGCGAACGCTTTATGAAGCGCGCTATTGAAGAGAGAAATCAAACTGAAGAAAATGCTTTAAAGCAGTGGGACTACATTGTTAATGCAGGTATTAAATATGTTCAGCCCGGAAGAAACTACGCAGATTTTGTGCTTGACGGAAATGTAAACCTTCAATATTTTGACAAAATTCTTGAATATATTCATACGATTACAAATAATTTTCAATAATTTTTTAAATTTGCTTAACATTCTTTACTAATTTTGTGCAAAATATAAAAATATGTTAAAATTAAAAAAAGTCTCAGTTTATTTAGTTACAAACAGAAGAGAGATTGGAATGAAATACATTAAATAACTGATACGCTTTTGATTAATTTTACTATAATATAATTGTACGAGTTAAAAGATAGAAGTAAACTGGTGACAAGTGATTGAAAGTTTTATGAATAAATCGGAAAAGAATTTGGAAGAAAAAGAAGGCTCTCAAATAAGAAAGGCGGGAATAATTATTTCTGCAATATTTCTGTCAGTGCTTGTATTTTTGGCTGCCGGATGTACCGGCGGTGGTTCAAATGTAGCTGATGTTGCTCCAGCCCCAAGTGCTCCGGCTCCCAGCAGCGATGTTTCAAAAGATGTTCCGGGCGATGATATTATGGTTGAACCGGGTTCTGCTGATATCATAAATACGCCGGAGGCCAAGCCTGAAAAGAAGAAAAAAGATAATAATTCAGAAAAATCAGAAAATTCTGAAGAAGTGGATGTGATTGCAGGCCAAAATGATAAAATGGTATCCATGGTTGTTGAGGATTCAGGTCGTGCTAATCCGTTCCAGCCCTACCATGAAGTAAAAAAAGACGAAAAAAAATCTACATTTGATCTTCAAAAAGCAAAATTACAGTATGATTTGGTTGATCCTCCAAATGCGGCTCAAGCTGACAGCGACGCTGAAAAAGTTTTGACAACAAAAGTCTCAGGCGTTATGTATGATACTCAAAGCCCGTCAGCTATTCTTAATATTGAAGGCTCAGACTATCTGGTAAGATCGGGTGATGTAATCAATGGGTACAAAATTTTAGCAATTAGTCCTTCTGTTGTAACTGTACAGCTTGGAGCAAATGTTTATAAAGCTGGAGTCGGGGAGCTTTTAGCAACAGATGGAATTCAATACAACACCATATCAAATTTAGATAAAAAATTTGGCGGTGCAAAAAAATAAGTTAGATAAGCAGGAGCAGATATGAAAAATACAGTTCAAAAGAAAGTTTTAGCAAGTGCAATGTTACTGGCGTTTGCGCTGTCAAATTCCTCCGCGGCAGTATTGGCATCCGGTATAACAGGTAATTTCGGCAGCAGTATTAGTGAATCCTTACTGGCACAAGATGTGGAAGGTATTAGAGGATTTAACTCTTCATCAGTTCTTCCTGATGTTTTTTCGGGAGTTTCAACACAAGGAACAAGCTCTGATTCCTTCTACAAACCTACTGAAACAATTAAGCTAAGAGGGGATGTTTCCTTAACAGACAAGGATATCCCGGTAACTCTGAGTTTAAGAGATTCTGATGTTATGCAAGTCTTGAGGATGTTTGCTGACAAGGCAGGTTTAAATATTATCTTTGATAAAGATGTTTCCGGCTCTGTTACCATGGACTTGGTAAATGTGCCCCTGAATGATGCTTTTGAACTAATTATGGAAATGAACCAGCTTTATTATTTGATTGATAATAACACACTGATTGTATATTCTGACCCTGGTGCTTCAACTATTAACATGAGAGAGTTAATGGCGATTCCTGTTAAATATATTGATGCTATGCCAATGGCAAGTTTCTTGAATCAGAATATTTTTGGATTAAGAAAACCAGGCTTATCTAATACAATGGTCGCAACAACAAACCCGCGTAAGAATGAAGTTCTTATTTTCGGTACTAAAAGTGATGCGGCAATGGCAAAGAAGATTATTGAACAATTTGATACAAAGCCAGAGTTCAAAACTTATAAAGTTAACCATGTAACTCCGGATGTTATGGCAGAAATGCTTTGCACACAGCTGTTACCAACAATCATAGATATTGATGCGGCAAAGAAAGGTTCACTTGGACAAGTTACGGGTGCAGCAGCAAGTTCTGGCGGCAAAGGTCTCTCTATCGGCGGAAGTACTGTTGCATGCGGCTATACTTCAAGCATGAACGCAAAAACTTCTTCCAGCGGAGGAGTTGTAGAATTTGATTCTTTACCGCTTTTGGCGTTAGAAGTTTCATATTCTCCCGGTTTGGGTACAATAAATATTATGGGGGCTACACCTCACCAGTTTTCTTTGATTGAAGATTTTATCAAAAAAAATGACCGAAAAGAACCGCAAGCTTACCTTGAAGTTTCAATCATAGAACTTAACGAATCAGGAAGTAAAACATTTGATAATGCTTGGCGCTTTGAAACCGACAATTTCTCCGCATCATTTACGGGTACTGGCGGTACTAGAGTAAGCGGTGCTAAGGATGCACCTATATATATAATTGATAAAGGCGATAAAAGGGGTAAAGCTTACACGTCATTATCATGGACATTGAATTACATTATTGAGAATAACAAAGGTCGTGTAGTTGCTAATCCGCGTATTTTGATTACTAACAGTCAAGAAGCTGTAATCGACTTGACAGAAGACTACGTCAAAACGGTAACTTCACAGGTTGTTCAAGGTGTTCAGCAGGCAACTTCGCAAAAAGATTACGAAATTGGTGATGATAATGGTATTAAAGTTACAATTACACCATTTATCAGCCCGGATGGATATGTAACTCTTGATATTACTCCTGAATACGCAACAATTAAAGAACAAATCTATACCGCAGGTGAAGACCCGAACAACCCGGATTTGACTGCAACCTTGCTGCAAAGACGCGACCTTGAATTAAAACAGGTTCGTATCAAAGACGGCGAAACGCTTATCATCGGCGGTATGCTAAGAGATGAAGAAACAAAGGATATCAAAAAGATTCCATTCTTAGGTGATATTCCTTATGTCGGAGCATTATTCAGAAGTACAAACGTAAATAAAACTAAATCGGAAATGATTATTATGATTACTCCGAAAATCATTATTGATAATGAAGATGCTATCAGCGAACAGGAAACATTATAAAGAACATAACAAATATGAACGAAGTTTTAAACAGATTAAAAAATAGTGTCAATAAACAGATACTAAATAAAGTCAACGCTACACTATTGGAACAATTTAATTTTGTTCCGATTAGTGTAAAGGACAAATTTCTGTTTGTTGCAATTAATTCCAAATCTGATAAAGACGTAATTATTCTGAAATTAAAAGAATTATTTCCGTTCCAGGTTAAATTCATTCAGATTGCTGATGGTGATTTGACACAACTGATAAATAGCCTGAAGCCTGAAATGGGTGTTGAAACTACTGCCGCAGAAACAGCAGACAGCCAGGCTAAACTTGGTGAACTTTTAATTAAAAAAGGCTACATTACCGATTTACAATTGCTGCAAGCTCTTGCTGAAAGTAAGCGTCTAAAAATGCCGATAGGTTCAACCCTTTTTAAATTAGGTTTTATTACGCTTCAACAGTTGAAAGAAATGTTGCATGCGCAAACCGGATTTGACCTGGTAAGCAACGAACAGCTTGCAAAACAGGAAAAATTCATAAACATGCTTCCGGAAGACTTTATTAAGACAAATAAAGTCGTTCCTGTTTCTTCTGACGGAAAAACTTTGCTTTTGGGTGTTGTAACTCCTCTAAGGCCGGATGTTTTAAAAGAAATTATCTATTTAACCGGACAAAATCCAAAACAATTATTGATGACTCACTACGAGTATCAGAACACATTGGATACTTTCTTCTCCGAACAGAAAAAAGAAACTGAAAGGATTATTCAGAAGATTGAAGAAGAATCCGCGGAGATGGAAAAAGAAGAAACCTTGTGGGAGCAAGTTGATAACGAACTTCAGGATTCTACCGGTTCTATTGCAAAATTCGTTAATCAGATTATTACAACTGCAATTGACAGTAAGGTTTCCGATATTCACATTGAGCCAAGATTGAGCGGATATATTGTCCGTTACAGAAAATACGGTATGCTGCAAAAAGTTCTTGAAATTCCGCCAAAAGCTGAATCTTCGGTCATTGCACGTTTTAAAGTACTTTCAAGAATGAACATTGCCGAACACAGACGTCCGCAGGATGGTACTTTTTCAATCAAATACCGAGAAGGCTCTTACGACTTCCGTATCAACACACTTCCGGTATCCGGCAAAGAGAAGGTCTGTATCCGTGTACTTGCGCCAGCTGTATCGTTGAATGCAGAAGATAAAAATATAAAACTTCTTGGCGGAACAGATGAAGATATTGCTAAGATTAAGAATATGGTAAGCTGCCCGAACGGAATTATCCTGACATCAGGGCCGACAGGTTCCGGTAAAACAACAACTCTATATTCTGTTTTGAAAAGTTTGAACGATGAAGACGTAAACATTACGACAATTGAAGACCCGATAGAAATTAAACTTGAAGGTATTAATCAGTCGCAGATTAACGCAAAAGCCGGTATTACATTTGCCTCCTGTATGCGTGCAATATTACGTCAGGACCCTGATATTATTCTAGTTGGTGAAATTCGTGACTATGAAACCTTAGAAATTGCTATTTCAGCAGCATTGACAGGTCACCTTGTATTAAGCACTGTTCACACAAACTCTGCAGCTGCAACTGTTACACGTTTGATTGAAATGGGTGCAAAAGATTACCTGGTATCTTCAACCTTGTCAGGCGTTATTGCGCAGCGTCTTGTAAGACGGCTTTGTGACGATTGCAAAGAAGAATATTACCCTACTTACGAAGAAGCAAGCCAAATTCTTGTTGATGAGGCTGATATTCAAAAGTTAACTAAAACTCCGATATACAGAGCCCGTGGCTGTAACAAGTGCGAATTTACAGGCTATAAAGGACGTCTGGGTGTTTATGAAATCATGCAGATAAACAAAGAAATCAAACGTCTTATAGCTATGGGCGCACACGATTTGGAAATTGAAGATGCAGCGGTTAAAAACGGGATGAAAACACTTAACCAATCCTGTATGAAACACATTCTCGACGGTTTCACAACAATTGATGAATTCGTCAGAGTTCTTGGTGTTGTAAATGAATAGAGGTTGCAATGGCAATTTATAACTATGTAGCACTTAAAAATAATAAAGATATAGTAACCGGAAAGGTTGAAGCCGAAAGTTTACGTGACGCGCGTGACAGTGTACGTAAGCTCGGGTTTTTGCCGACAAAAGTTACAGAAGAGAATTTAAAAAAAGATGACCAAAAGGTTGATAACAGCCCCGGAACGATGAAAAGCCTGGGTTTGCAGGACAGAATTGAATTCACTTCAACTTTACAAATTCTTGCCCAGTCAGGTATTCCTATTATTGAATCTCTGATGTTTATTGAAAATGACGCGGCAAAACTTAAGCTAAGACTTGTATCAAAAGAGTTAAGAAAACAAATCATGGGCGGGTCAACATTCGCCGATACAGTTGCAAAATATCCCGAGATTTTCGGACAGGTTTACATTGGTCTGGTAAAAGCCGGTGAAGATTCCGGTGAATTGGAAAAAACTCTTGAACGTCTGATGGAATTGATGAACAAGGAAGCAAATATCCGCGGCAAAGTTATAGGAACGTTGATGTATCCGATGTTCGTAATTGTTTTGGCGGTATTTATTGTACTTGTCATGTTGATGTTCGTATTTCCGGTATTTAAGGAAATGTTCGACAACATGGGGCAAGAACTTCCATGGATTACTGCAACATTAATGAAATGCGGTATTTTCTTGAAAACATACTGGTACTTTGTTCCGTTGATTTTTATATCGTTGTTCGGTGGTATTTCGTTTATTTTCAAGTGGGAACCGAGCCGAAGAAAAATCGATGAAAATGTTTTGAAAATTCCACTGTTAACAGATTTGGTGCAGTATTCAAACTTCGCAAACTTCATTGCAGTCTTGCAGGTTGCATATGATGCGGGTGTTCCGATTATTGAGTGTTTGTATCTTTCAATCCTGACTCTTACAAACTATACTCTAAAAGAGCAGGTTGCAATTGCAACCGGTAAAGTTCAACAGGGGCAGCATCTTTCAACAGCCTTAAGAGCAACAGGTGTTATGCCGAAAATGATTTTGTTTATGATTTCAACAGGTGAACAGTCCGGTCGTTTGGGCGATATGATGGGTCAGGCTACAAAATTTATTGATAAAAAACTTGATACAATCATAGATACAATGACAAAAATGATTGAACCTATTATGTTGATTGTAATCGGGTCTATTGTACTTGTATTGGCACTGGCGCTTTACTTGCCATTGTTCGGATCTTACATGAATATGTAGGGCGTGAAGTTTATGAAAACATATGTAATTACAGGTGCAACTTCAGGAATTGGAAATTCTTTAATAAAGGAATTTTGTAAAGAGAATATCGTATTTGCCGGCGGAAGAAGTCCTGAAAAACTTGAAGAAATAAATAAAATTTCGCAAAACATAATTCCGTTTTATATTGATATGACAAAGCCTGAGACAATAATTTCAGCAGCTGAATTTATTAAAAGCAAAACTGATAAAATAGACACTTTGATAAACGGTGCAGGCTGTGTTGTAGCAGGGCCTGTTGAAAATCTTGACTTGAACGAACTCAGACGCCAGTTTCAGGTTAATACGTTTTCTCACGTTGAGTTTACACAAAACCTTCTTCCTCTGTTTGATGGCACGAAAATTATTAATATAAGTTCAATGGCAAGTTTCGGGATTTTTCCGTTTATTTCCCCATATTGTGCCTCAAAACGTGCGCTTGACATTATTTTTAATGCTCTTGCTGTAGAAACCCGCAAAAATATACAGATTATTTCTGTTAAACCAGGTGTCATTGCAACCCCGCTTTGGGAAAAGTCTGTTAAAGAAAACGCAAATTGCATCAATTCTTCAACATCTTATGAAAAAGAAATGAATTTTCTTGCCCAAAACGCTATCAAAAATCAAACCCGCGGGCTTAATGTTAAAAAAGTAGTTGATTTAATTGTTAAAATTGACGCTGCAAAATCTCCAAAACCTTCATATACAATAGGTTATGATGCAAAACTCGGTGAAATTTTTTCTAAACTTCCGCAAGGAATTGTAAATAAACTTATTCGTGCCGGCTTAAGATACAGGGTAAAAAAATCGCAAGCTTCTTAACTGTTATGTAGACAACAATTCCAATCTATAGTACAATAGAGCCGTAATGGAGTTTTTACAGAGGAAGTTTTACTATGCTGTTAAAAGATTTGCCAAAATGTCCCGTTGAAACAACTTTGAAAATGATTGGCAAAAAATGGAAAATAATAATTTTGCGAGACCTTCTTTCAGGAACAAAACGTTTTGGTGAACTGAAAAAATCTGTCAGCGGAATTTCTCAAAAGGTTTTGACCTCAAATCTCAGGCAAATGGAAGAGGACGGCCTTGTTTCACGAAAAGTTTATAACGAAGTTCCTCCAAGAGTTGATTATACCCTGACAGATGTAGGCTACAGCTTGGCTTCGGTGCTTGATTCAATGGCTGACTGGGGCGATGGTTACAAACAATTTTTAAAACTGCTTGAAAAACAAAACAAAAAGTCTAAAACATAAATGATTGATAATTTTTAAAAATTCATATATAATTTAATTCAATTCTCGTCAACAAACAAGAAAGGGGCATTATGCCGGAACAGCTTTCACACAGTCAGGAAGATTATCTGGAAGAAATCTATAATCAGGTTTTGAAAAATGGATATGCAAAGGTTACTGATATTTCAAATGCCCTAAACGTTAAGAAAGCTTCTGTAACCGGAGCTTTGAACGCCCTTGCTTCAAAAAAACTTATAAACTATGAGCCTTATTCAAAAATTACCCTTACGAAAGAAGGGGAAGAATTTGCTATAAAAATTTTGAATAAACATGAGAGCCTGAGAGATTTTTTTGAAAATGTTCTCGGACTTTCACAATCAGAGGCTTCTGAAAATGCCTGCCGGATGGAGCATGTTGTAAGCGAAACTTTTTTCAACAATTTCATTAAATTTTCAGATTTTCTTCGTGAAAATCCTGAGTTTATAGAAAAATACAGAAAATCCGTTAAAATGTCAAAAAAAGATTGTAAATAGTATAGCAGATTTATTTTACAACAATATTAATGACAAACCCTTGACAAAAATATTTCTTTATATTATTGTTAGTCATGCCTAACAAATAAAGAAAGTGAATTATATTAATGAAGATTTTAACAGTAGCCAAATACATTGACCAGCCTGCAGTTTTGAGTAAGCTGCATGCCAAAATGCCCGCAGTTTTAACAGGAACCGGCACGGCAGTTTGGGTATATGAAACTTTTCATAAACAAAAAGAGCACCCGCACAAAGCCCGTAAAGCTTTCAAAAACGCAGTTACAATAGCAAGTGCCGCCGGAGCGTCTTTCGCCGGAGTCAGGGGGCTTAAGCTCGGAGGAAAAACTATTTTTAAAGGTTTAATGGAATATACTCCGATTGAAAAAGTTTTGAAGAATCAGGCACTGGCAATTGACAACTTTCTCTCAACAAAAATTCTTAATGATGAAACCTTGGAAAAAACCTTGAAAAATGCAAAAAACAGGACATTTTCTCTGTCAGATATTGAAATAATATCTGACAGACTCCCTAAAGATAAAAAATCAAAAGAATTCCTGCATGAGATTTTGCCAGAACCGGAAAATCTCAGCTCCAAAGAAATTTTTGGTGAAATAAAACGGCTTTCTTTAATTGGTTTAATTCCTGTAGCAGGAGGTGTTGCCGGAGGCATAACTTCGGATATTATAACCGGAACCGGCAGCCGGAAAAAAACTGCAAATAAGGTTAAAGAAGGTGTTTACCAGTACCTTGCTAATATATTTCTCTGCAATGTAGGTGCCGGTGCGGCGCTTTATGCGAGTGAAAAAATGGCTTCACATAAATTAATCAAACCTCTCACCCCGGTTAAAAAACTTGGCGTAATTATGGCTGGAATTACTGCGACCGGTATTATTGGCGGAAGTATTATCGCAAATTATATTTCAAAAAAATGCATTGACCCGCTTTTTGGGAAAAAACATTCCAAAAACGAAAATATTTACAGCGAAAGAAAGCCTGAACCTTTAGATATAGCTCTTCATGCAGATGACATTGCAACAGCAGGCGTTTTATCCGGTTTCAAGTGGATTGAGCCGGCGCTTCCGATAATGTATTTTATCTCAGGTTACAGGGCCGGTATTGGATATCGTAACAATAATCAAAAAAGCTAGCAAAAAACATATTTATGTGTTTTAATATCTGAGTGCCCCATAGCGGTTTGTAAGCCGCAAAATTACCAGATAAAAGGAGAAATATAAATATGCAAATTCAATCAATTAATAATACGCCGAATTTTCAAGCAAATTATTTGAGAACAGCGCAACAAACGGTAAAATACGGCTTGCACTCAAAGCAAACACCAATTGATATTTATTCAATTGACAGCAGGGATAAAGATTTAATAGAAAAACTTTTGGTTAAAATCGATTTGAGAGAAAACCGGAAAGATGCAAGTGCCGTGAAAGAAAAAAACAGCATAAATGATACAATTCGTTTTGTTTTAAATAAAGCCCTGCATCTGGATGAGAAATCCCGTGATGGTGTTTTTATCGCGGTGAACAATAACAAACATTTAAGCGGTCTGCTTGATTTTACTAACGGCAGTTCACCTGTATTAAAGAATTTGATTTCCTGGCGCAGAAATAAAGATGATGTAACACGCTCAAATCTTTTTGCAGAATTTTTGCGATATGTTGAAAAAGCCAATAACAATCGCAAATGGTACGATAAAGTTGACATATCGGTTTATTCTGAGCCTAAAACCAAAGGTACACGCTGGCTTAAAGAAAACGGATTTGTTCTTCCGGAAAAAAGCAAAGATGCAGTAAGAGAAAGGCTTGTAATGGAAGATGAGGTTATTGCTTCAGCAAGACAGAAAGTAGAAAACAGGCTTGAGGCGGCAGGATTAAATGTAAATAAAAACCTCAAACACAGCCAAGTTGAACTTAAAAATTTAGATTTATAATTATGGTCTAAACTGCCGGATTTTAACAGAACAAAGAAAAAGGTGTAAAATTTTACACCTTTTTCTTTGTTCTAAATATTAGTTTCGTTTTTTTGAAAATATTCCCTTATGTAGGCTTTGGAATTGTTTAAAACGAACTGAACCTCATCAGGATTTTGAATATATCTGTAGACAATTTCTTTATCTGAATTTTCTTTCTCAATGATAAGATGTCCGTAGTTTGCCAAACGCCCGAGAAAACTTCTTCTTAATCTGACAAGATGAATTTTTTTCAAAGGCACGCAAATATCATCAACAATAAAAACACCTTGTCTTATATGAAGGTTTGAAGTTGTAATAACGCTTCTGTCCGAAAAATAGCGCAAAATGGGGTAAATAATCGGCGCAAGAAATATCAGCGCAATTATAAAGCCTAAAAAGCTGGGGATATTGACATAAAAAATCCAGAAATACGCGATAAATATCGGAGAAAACACACACGGCCAAAACATAGACATATAATGTTTTTTTATTTCAAAAACCACAATTTCGTTTTCTTCATCATACTCATTGTCATTTTTATCAAATTTTTCATCTTTTTTAATAATTTCTTCCGGTTCAATTTGCTTTACAGGTACGACTGACCTTCTTTCTTCGGCTTCCGGCATGCAAAAACTTTCCTGGCGGATTTGTTCAGACTCAATATAGCTTTCGGTTCTGGCTTCTCGTAAATCATGGCCACAAAATTTGCAGAAATTATCAAAATCATTAACTTTTTTACCGCAGTTTGGACAAAACATAATAAATCCTTTTTTTTGATTTATTTTATCATATAATATAGTTACGGTCAATCGTTCTGATTGAAGACTGGAGAAAAAATGCTTACAATGGAAAATTTAACAAAAGAAAAATTGCTGGAATTATATAATAAGGATTTGGATGAACTTCTGAAGTTATCTTCCAAATTTATGAAAAATGACATTGAATTCTGTTCGTTGGTAAATGCCAGAAATGGAAAGTGTTCACAGAATTGTAAATATTGTGCGCAAAGTTCTCATTACAGAACTGATATTGAAAGTTATCCGCTTGTAGGGGCTGAGGCTGTGAAAAAAGCGGCTTTGGAAGCAAAAGAAAATCACGTTTCCAGATTTGCGGTTGTAACTTCTGGAAAATCTCCTGATGAGAGTGATGTTGACGGAATTATAAATCTGATTAAGGAGATTAATAAAATTGAAGGTTTGAGAAGCTGCGCTTCAATCGGAATTTTAACTGAAGATCAAGCTAAAAAACTAGCAGAATGCGGTTTAAAACGATTCCACCATAATATTAATACAGCACGCTCATATTACAGTAAAGTATGTACAACCCACACATGGGACGATCGTTTAAATACATGTAAACTTGTGAAAAAATACGGAATGGAACTTTGCTGCGGTGTTATTCTTGGTATGGGCGAGTCTGTCGAACAGCGGGTAGAGATGGCGCTGGAACTTGCTGAAATTCAACCGGATTCAATACCTATTAATATTTTGATGCCAATTCCTCAAACTCCTTTTGAAAATTATCTTGATAAAATTGACGAAGAAAATGTTTTGAGAACACTGGCAATTTTCAAAATAGCTAATCCAAACTCAATTTTAAGATTCTGCGGCGGCAGAATGCGTTTGTCTGAAGAAAATCAAATAAAAGCTCTAAAATCTTGTGTGGAAGGGCTTATGACAGGTAATTATCTTACAACTACTGGAAAGCTGCCTGAAGAAGATATTGAACTTGCTAAAAAACTTGGACGAAATATATATAAAAATTAAATAAAATTTATAGACAGTAGCCATATGGCTAGTATCTTTTTGTCTATATTTGAAATATCATTAATTATACTTGTATTAACATTAAAATATAAATAATAGGAGCAGTTTACTTGTTTAAAAACATGAAAACCTCCCGATGCTATTATACTGCACAGGAGTCAAGGGTTTGCGAACTTTTGAGAAAGGACTATGACATAAAAGAGATAGCTGAAATTATGAAAATAAATCCTCATACTGTAAAATCTCATATATCAAAGATTAAAAGAATGAATTTAAATTAATATCATGTTATAATCCGTAAAAAACGGAGAAAACTATGTTTAGAATAGGCTTAGGTTATGATATTCACACACTTGTGTCAGGCCGCGATTTGATAATCGGCGGTGTCAAAATTACGCATGAAAAAGGCTTGATGGGACATTCTGATGCAGATGTACTAATTCATGCAATAATTGACGCGCTGCTTGGAGCTTTGGCGCTGAGCGATATAGGAACTTTGTTTCCAGATACAGATAAAAAATTTAAAGATGCTGACAGCACTTTGCTTTTGGCAAAAGTTTACGAGAAAGTTAAAGAGCGCGGATATAACATCGTTAATATTGACAGCAATATCATTGCTCAAGAACCTAAAATGATGCCTTATATCCCGAAAATGCGTGAAACTTTGGACAGAATTCTGAATATAGGGCAGCAAAATATAAGCATAAAAGCAAAAACAAACGAAAAAATGGATGCAGTCGGGCAAAAGCTTGCCATAGAAGCTCATGCGGTCGTTCTTTTGGAGAATAATTCCGGGTAAATTCCTACAAATTTGCGTTATTCAGCTTCATTAGACCATTTTTTGGGGTCAAAACGAAGGTCTGTAACTTTTAATTTTAAAGATTCAAGATAAGGTTTGAATTTTACAAGAAGCTGCGTTTTTTTTAGCATTAATTCCTGTGCGACAATACCGTTTTCGCAGGCAATTACCATAACTCCGCCGCCTAACATTGAATAAGGACGAGATTTCTGTGCAAATTTTGCACCGGCGATTTTGCCCCAAAACCTGTATAAATTGTTTCTTGTTATGGCTTTTCTGATTTCTTTTTGTCCGAGCATTTTTTCAATAATGCTTTCTGTATCAACAAAATCAGTGTAAAGAATTTTTTTCATTAAGTTTCCTTAGGATTTTGAAATTTATCGTCCAACAGACCTCAATTTCTAAAACATTTTGTTCCTTAGCTTGTTTATGGTAACATATAGGAATGGAAGGTTTACAACTAAATAATATCATAAAGTCTTCAAAAAATATACTTTTAATATCCCATATCAATCCTGACGGTGATACGTTAGGGTCAATCTGCGCAATGTATGGAGTTATAAAAGATAATTTTCATAAAGAATGTGAAATGCTTTGCGTTTCAAAAATTCCCAAGATTTATGAATACCTTCCAAATGTTTCAAAAGTCAAAAAGCTTGAAGATTTTGATACCTCACGTGAATTTGACCTTGTCATAAACGTTGATATTGCGGCGATTGACAGAGCAGGTGATGCTAAAATCCTTTTTGATAAAGCAAAATTCCGCGTGAATTTGGATCATCACAAAACAAACAGAGGTTATGCTGATTTAAATCTTATAAACCCTGATGCAAGTTCAACAGGCGAACTTTTATGTGAACTTTTTCAAGAACTTGGATGGAAAATTTCTTTAGATACCGCAACATGCCTTTATACAGCAATTTTGACAGATACAGGGTCATTTAAATATGATAATACAACAGCGTCTGCCCTAAAAGCTGCTTCTCAAATGGTTTCAATCGGCGTTCGTCCTTCTGAGGTTTATAAAAAAGTTTACGAATCATCATCAAAAAATCATGTTTTGTTTCAGGCGCATTGCATAAGTAAAGCTGAATTTTTATCAGAAGATAAAATAGTTTATACAACAGTTTACAAAAAAGATATCGAAAAATTTAACGCCCCGGAAGACTGCACAGAAGGACTTTGTGAAAAACTTCGTGCAATTGTAACAACCGAGGCTGCTTTTATAGTAAAAGAAATTAATCCTTCATTGCATAAGATTTCCATGCGCAGTAAGAATATTGACGTTGCTGAAATTTGTGAGGTTTTTGGCGGCGGCGGTCATACTCTTGCGGCGGGGTGCGTAATTAAAGGAAGCATGAAGGATGCAGTCAAGAAAATTCTGGATGAAATCCGAAAAAGAGAGATTTAAGATATGTTTTTAAAACCTTTTGTCAGAGGAGTAAAACGATTAATAATTTCTGTAATTAAAAACGATTTTTTCGGAATGGCGGCCGAAATGGGATTTATGATGGTAATCGGAATTTTTCCGTTTATGCTTTTTTTAATGGCTGTTTTTGGCTGGATGGGAAACAAATCTTATATGGATCCGGTTTTAATGTTTTTGTCCAATGTTATGCCGGAACAGTCAATGGATTTGATACTTACAGTGTTGTCAGAAGTTATGATATTTGAGCAGGGGCGGCTTATGGCAACAAT
>QAMI01000003.1:21980-63440 GCA_003150395.1 Candidatus Gastranaerophilales bacterium
GTAAAACGATTAATAATTTCTGTAATTAAAAACGATTTTTTCGGAATGGCGGCCGAAATGGGATTTATGATGGTAATCGGAATTTTTCCGTTTATGCTTTTTTTAATGGCTGTTTTTGGCTGGATGGGAAACAAATCTTATATGGATCCGGTTTTAATGTTTTTGTCCAATGTTATGCCGGAACAGTCAATGGATTTGATACTTACAGTGTTGTCAGAAGTTATGATATTTGAGCAGGGGCGGCTTATGGCAACAATAGGAATTGTAGTAACTCTTTTCCTTTCTACAAATGCGATTGCGGTTGTTTTAAAGGGATTAAACCGAGCTTATAAAGTTGAAGAAACAAGAAGTTTTATTTACACAAGAGTTCTATCTCTGATAATGGTTTTTGTGAACACGATGGTTATGTTTTTAACAATAAACCTTATTATCTTCGGAAAAGTTATAATCAATTTTTTAGTAAACCATCTTCATCTGTCAAACGGAGTGAGCATAACTTTACTCACAATGCGTTGGCCGCTGGCATTTTTGGCATTGTATGTGATGGCATTTTTGAGTTATTATATTTTGCCAGATTTGAGGGGAAACGAAAAATTCAAACGAGCAAGCGCTCTTCCCGGGACTTTCTTTTTCTGTTCCTTCTGGCTTTTGGGTTCATGGGGGTTTTCTTTGTATGTAAATAACCTTAGAACATACAATATGGTATATGGAACAATTGGTGCATTTGCGGTTTTAATGGTTTGGCTTTATTACACATCAATCCTGATACTTATCGGAGGCGAAATTAATTCGCAGGTTTACAACCGTTTGTCTGCAAAAGCCGATGAGATTAAGGCTGATTTTGCAAGATTAAAGCCATTTAAAAGATAATATATTTGCAATAATAATGCGGTGCACAGATTAGAGCGCAATTTTAAATTTTGTATGGATAGTCTTTGGGAAATTTCCAGCTGTTAGAGATAATTTCATAAGCGCAGTATTTTGTATTTGTTTTGCAGTCACCCTTTTCAGCAAAAAAATTGTGTTGAGAATAGTCTTTTTTGAAAACAAAAACATCATAGCCGCCTCTGTTAGGGCCTCTGGATCCATTTGCATCAATCATAATGGTTGTGTGTCCTTGGATTAAATCGTTCCTGTCTTTCAGCCAAAATACAACATTTCCATCTTGTAATTGAAATACAAATCGATCTTCGGCTGTCATTACGTTCCATTCGGCCTGATTGTGCCATTTGTACATATCTACATTTTTATAACCATTACATTTGTTTAAATTATCACATAATTTTGCATTGTTTAAGTACGGATTTAAATAAATATTCCAAAATTGATAAGCATCTAAATCTTTTTCAGGCCAATCGCTTATTGGGCCGTTTTTAATTTCAGAAAGAGATATTGCATTTTGGAGGGTGTTATAAGTCTTTTTTAAACCAGTTTCAATTTCGATTTTACGATATCTTCCGATTAGCGAAGGTAGGGTTAGTGAAGCAATAATACTTATAATTCCTAATGTAACAAGAACTTCAGACAATGTGAATGCAGATTTCAAAAATCCTGGAGCCAGTGTGTTGCTTAAAGGCTTGCTATAAGCGAATTTTCGGGGGGGGGGGCAGATAGAAACTGATGCTTTATGGTTCATAACTCTTCTCCTTTTTCTTACCACAAAAGTAATTATACTTTATAGAGTTGTATTTGTCCAGAAGTAAAAATAAGTATTAATGTTTTATGTTGCTGTGGTTAAGAAGCCTTATTAATGAAATATGATATTTCTCAATTAGCTTAAACGGCTATCAGCTCTAATACTGAAAATATTTATCAAAATCGACATCATCAAAAGAACAAAGTAATTTAAAAATTTCATCCTGCTCATCCATACGCTGGAATGAATAGTTATCAAATTTCCAAAGTTTTGGGTTAATCCCTTTCACCTGAACAATACCGGCATCTTTTAAAATAATAAGTTTTTTCTTTACAACCTCAAGCGGCAGTTCAACCATTTTCGCAAGTTCAACTGCTGTGATGCCCTCTTCTTTCGAGCCTTTTTCCGGTGTCATAAACATCAGTTCAAGCCCGACTGAACGAAGATCTTTATCTTCATTTTCAGGTAGATAATCGTACATAATTCTATTCTACCCAAAATAAAATTATTTTATATCATATTTTTGAAGTAACTACTTTACAAACATTTTTTCGCGTGCGTGTTTTATTTTTTCGATTTTATCTTTGTAATTTGAGCTTGTCAAGTCCCCGACAGATTTGTAAAGCTGTAAAATAGCATGCTCAATATTTTTGCTGTTCATCAAAATCATATCCTCTGCCATTTCGGTATTTGACATTGCAAGGCGTGTCATATCACGGAAACCGCTTGCTGCAAGTTCCATTGCCAATTGATTTTCGCTTGCCGCAGAAAATAAAGCCTGTGCAATTACCATTGGCATGTGTGAAATCATTGCAACAGCGGCGTCATGCTCTTGCGGAGTTGTTATAACCGGCATGGCTCCGAGTTTTTGAATAATTTTTGTGAAGCTTTCAGGCACCCCGCTTTCCAAATAAGGTGTTATTGCCCATTTTGCCCCATCAAAAAGTTCTGCAAAAGAATGTTCAAATCCCTGATGTTCTGTCCCCGCCATCGGGTGTGACGGAATAAATCTGTAGGGCCGTTTTTTGTTGCATACAAATTCTTTCAGGCTGCAAACATCTGTTACAATTGTTTTGGGATTTAAATAGTTTTCAAGTTCATCAAGAATTTCAAGTGTTTTATTCATTGCTGAACATACAAAAATAATTTCTCTGTCTTTTAGAACCTCATAATCCTGGAATATTTTCTCCCCTTTTTGAGACCTTGAAACTCCGATAACATCAAAGTTTTCAGCAATAAGCTTTTTAAAAATCGACCCGCCTATAAGCCCGAGTCCGACAACTCCGATTTTCATTTTTTAACCCTCACAATTTTGATTTTTTTATAAAAATTATATCATAGATTAAAAACATCTTAACATTTAACAGTGAATAATTAATTTTTTGTTTATTTTTTAATACTTTCTTAAAAACGATGTTATAACAATAATATAAAAAGTTATTAATAAATTTGTAAAAGGAGATAAACGATTATGGCAAAAACAATTGGTATTGACTTAGGTACAACAAACTCTGTTGTAGCAGTCATGGAAGGCGGTAAACCGACCGTTATCGCTAACGCTGAAGGTTCTCGTACAACCCCTTCAATCGTTGGCTTTTCAAAAACAGGTGAAAAACTTGTTGGTCAACTAGCAAAACGTCAGGCAATTCTTAACCCTGATAAAACAATCGCTTCAATAAAAAGACACATGGGCGACGATTATAAAGTAAATATCGACGGAAAAGATTACACTCCACAAGAAATTTCAGCTATGATTTTAAGAAAATTAGCTGACGATGCAAGTGCATATTTGGGCGAGAAAGTTACTTCTGCTGTAATTACAGTTCCTGCATACTTTAATGATGCTCAAAGACAAGCTACAAAAGACGCAGGTAAAATCGCAGGTTTGGATGTTTTACGTATCGTAAACGAACCAACAGCAGCAGCTCTTGCTTACGGGCTTGAAAAAGAAAAGAGTGAAAAAGTTCTTGTATTTGACCTTGGCGGCGGTACTTTCGATGTATCAATCCTAGAAATCGGCGATGGCGTTCACGAAGTTCTTTCAACTTCCGGTGATACTCACTTAGGCGGTGACGACTTTGACCAAAAAGTTATGGATTGGATTTGCGATGAATTCAAAAAACAGGAAGGAATTGACCTTCGTGGTGACAAACAAGCTATGCAGCGTGTTAAAGAAGCTGCGGAAAAAGCAAAATGCGAATTGTCATCAGTTATGGAAACAAATATCAACCTTCCGTTCATTACCGCAGATGCAAACGGTCCGAAACACTTAGATTTAAGCTTGACAAGAGCTAAGTTTGAAGATTTGTGCCGCGATCTTTTGAACAGATGTAAAACTCCTGTTGAAAATGCTTTAAAAGATGCAGGCGTTACAAAATCAGATATTAACGAAGTTGTATTAGTCGGCGGGTCAACCCGTATTCCTGCAGTTCAGCAGCTAGTTAAAGAATACACTGGCAAAGAACCTAACCAATCAGTTAACCCTGATGAAGTTGTTGCAGTAGGTGCAGCTATTCAGGCAGGTGTTCTGGCTGGTGAAGTTAAAGACATTGTTCTTCTTGATGTAACTCCATTGACTCTTGGTATTGAAACATTAGGTGGTGTTATGACACCTCTTGTTCCTAGAAACACTACAATTCCGGTTTCTAAATCACAAGTATTCTCAACTGCAGAAAATAATCAGACTGCTGTAGATATTCATGTTCTTCAGGGTGAAAGACCGATGGCTAAAGATAACAAATCTTTAGGTATGTTCAGACTTGATGGTATTCCGCCGGCAATGAGAGGTTTGCCGCAAATCGAAGTTACCTTCGATATCGACGCAAACGGTATTGTTAACGTTTCAGCAAAAGACAAAGCAACAAACAAAGAACAGAAAATTACTATTACAAATTCTTCTAACCTTTCAGAAGCCGATATTGACAAAATGGTTAAAGAAGCCGAAGCAAACGCTGCTGAAGACAAAAAGAAAAAAGAAGAAGCTGAAATTAAAAACAATGCAACAAGCTTAATCGGTTCTGCCGACAGAATTGTAAAAGATTTCGAAGGTAAAATCGACGCAGCTGACAAATCTAAATTGGATGAACAAAAAGCTGCTCTTCAAAAAGCAATTGATGAAAACAAATCAACTGATGAATTGAAAAAATTGTCAGATGAATTGCAGCAAACAATGTTCTCAATTTCACAAAAAGCTTACGAAGCTGTTCAAAAAGAAGAACAGTCAACAGCTTCAAGTGAAAGCGCCTCATCTTCAGCCAATGAAGACAAAAAAGATGATGACGTAATTGATGCAGAGTATACTAAAGAATAACAAAAATAGCAGATCATTCTTCGCCGTTTATAAATTTCTTCTGATATAATTCAAAGAATTTCAAAACGGCGAAGAATCTCTCTAAATTTCAAAAAATATTCTGTTAATAATTCTCACAGCAAAAAAAGAACAAGTCTAATGGCTTGTTCTTTTTTCTTCTTTTTCTTTCTGATATTTTAATTGCGACATTGACGCCGAAAAATTTTGTGCAGGCTTATTTACAATTTTACTTCCAGACATCTTCCAGCATTTGTTTGCTGCTTTTACCGCCTTTTTCGGCCATTGTGCATACTCCGTTTGCATCAAGTCGTACAAGTTTTTCATCTCCACGCCATATCATAGGAAAAATGTCATATCCCCATTTGTTTGGTCTTTTATTTCCGTTAATGTCGACATATATTAAAGGTCCGTATTTTGAGTTATACCTATACTTATACCAACCTATTATTGTTCCATCTTTTAAAACCCAGGTTTCATCTTGATTGAGAATACTTTCTTCTGTGAAACCTAGACAATTTCGAATGGTGTTTTCTGTATCAGCGTCCGGATTATTTTCCAGTTCAACTGTATCTATACCTTTGTATTTTGGGATACAGCCTTTTGAATATGCATTGTCTTCGCATATAGAAATCGGATTTAGTAATTTTTTAAGATGTTCGCCCATAGCCTGACAATCGTTACTTTTAGTAGAGGTTGTATCTTTTATGTAGTAACAGTTGTAATAGCTTTCATTATCAGCGTATATCCGCATTTGAGCATTCTGTAATATGTTATAAACCTTTTTAAACTGTTGTTTTAGAATATATTCATTGGCTCTGTTTATAACTGTCGGCAAAGTCATTGCTGCAATAATTCCAATAATACCAAGTGTTATTAATACTTCAGCCAAAGTGAAAGCGTTTTGTATAAAGTATAATTTATTTTGTTTGTACGAACAGGAATGCAGTAAAGAAGAATTTTTTAAGTTGGGGAATTTAGTTGAACAGCCCCCCCCCCCCTGGCTGAAAGTCAATGATATCAAGCATTTTTAGGCTCTCCTTTTATTTAAATATTACTTACAAAATTTATTTTATCATAGACTAAACTATTATGCCAGTTTGATAATTATATTACGTAATGTAACAAATTGCATCCATGCCGAAATTCCTTCTTCTGCAAATTTTTATATTAATTATAAATGGTTGCACTTTATCAGTCAGAAGAGAGGAGTCAGTTATGACAAACATTAGCGCTATGAGATCTTTGGCAGAACTCAACAAACTTGAAGAAGCACGAAATTCTGTAAATCAGCCGCAGCATGCTGAAAATAAATTTAAATTTTCACTTTTTGGTTTCGGCTTTGGCGCTCAAACCCGCGCTGAAGATGATATTCCGCCCGAAGAAAAAGGTTTTAATCATAAAGTTTGAGCCCAATGTTATATTCTTCTCTGACTGTGGAATATATAAATTAATTTAGTCTCAAATAGTTAAGGAGTATTTATGGCAGATTTGAACAAAGAATCAAACGATGGCAAAGTTATTTTGTCCGAACGCTACGAAACTTATGAACCAAAAAGCGGAGAATATTGGTACAGTATTGTTTCGGCAAAATATGGCGCGGACAGTGACGAAGCAAAAGAAATCGTTAAGGATTTGAAAGAATTCAACGGAATAAACACGTTTTCTCTAATTGTGCAGCCTGATATTATGAAACTTCCTCAAACGATTACTCTAGGTGCAAAAGAATTTAAACTCGACTTTGAGAAAAAAGTAGATATTCGAAGTTTTAGATTAAGTGCAACATAATTTTTAAGTTGAATAAGCGTTAAACCATGGTGTTTAACGCTTATTGACTTTTATAAATTAAAAGGCTATTCTTAAATACATGGCAAAATACACTTTTTATCCGCAAATAAAAACTTCATATTTATATACCAAAACGATTATGTATGTTGCGATGGTCATATCTTTTGTTTATGGCTGTGTTGCTGTTGCTTTTTACCAGCAAAGCAATTTTCTTTTTCTGCCATTTTTTATGTTAATCCTATATGACATATTCCTCTATAAACCAATGCTTAAGTATTGGGATATGGGCGGCTTTAAAAAAATGGTTATTGATACAAATGCTAAAGTTGTAATTTTTGATGACAGGGTTCGTTTAAACCTTGATAAAGTTGAGCGTGTAAGGATAGAGATGGAAGAACGTCCTACAATGTTTTGGTTTCCGTGTTTGTTTTCGCAGTATGTGAGGCTTGTGAATGCCGAACTTATGTTTAAACTGGAAACAAAAACTAACACTGTAATTTATCTGCAATTTAAAAAAGACGTTAAAAAGATCTATTCAATAATGCGTGATATGGGAAAGCCTTGCAGAATTATTCATGAAGAAATGCTTGAAGAAGGAATACCAAATTATATGGGGTATTTGATGGGGCTTTTAGGAATAGTTGGCGGATTCGGCTATTGCGTATTTGTATTTTTCCAAAAACTTATTAACGCTTAAACGGGATTATAAAACAAAAAAGCAGCTGTTAAGCCGCTTTTTCGCTGGTTGTTATGGTATAACTTTTAAATTTTTGCAAGTTGCAAATAATAATCATTTGCTCTTTCAAACTTGTGAGCCGCGTTGAATAATTTGCTTTCCTGCAATTGAGGAGCAAGAATTTGTAAACCAATCGGCATTCCGTCTTTGTCAAATCCAGCGGGAATGCTCATTCCGGGAATTCCTGCCAGGTTTGCAGAAATTGTCGCAATATCTGTCAAATACATTGCAAGCGGGTCGCTTGATTTTGCGCCGAGTTCAAATGCCGTGTTCGGACAGGTTGGCGAAATAAGTATATCAACTTTTTTGAATGCTTCCACAAAGTCCTGAGTTACCAGAGCTCTCATTTGCTGTGCTTTTTTGTAATAAGCATCATAATAACCTGATGACAATGCGTAAGTTCCAAGCATTATGCGGCGTTTAACTTCCGGTCCGAAACCTTCGGCTCTTGTTTTTGTATACATTTCCATTAAGTTTTTGGCATCAGGAGTTCTATAACCGTATTTTACACCGTCAAAGCGCGCAAGGTTTGAAGAACATTCGGCAGTTGCCAAAATATAATAAATTCCGATTGAATGTTTCAAATTCGGCAGAGAAATTTCAACAATTTCAGCACCTAGCTTTTTGTAATCTTCAATTGCTTTTTGCATAGCCGCCGCAACATCATCAGACAGACCTTCTGTCATAAGTTCTTTAATTACGCCGACTTTCAAACCTTTGATGTCATCATTAAGGTGTGCTGCATAATTTTCTACCGGCAAATCCAAAGATGTACTGTCTTTCGGGTCGTGACCGGAGATAACTTCAAGCAGATTAGCTGCATCTTCAACTGTTCTTGCAAACGGGCCGATTTGGTCGAGTGAAGAGGCAAATGCAATCAATCCGTATCTGGAAACGCGTCCATAAGTTGGTTTCATACCAACAATTCCACAGAAAGAGGCCGGAAGACGTATAGACCCGCCGGTATCAGACCCGAGTGCAAGAGTTGCTTCACAAGAGGAAACGCTTGCTGCTGAACCGCCTGATGAGCCGCCCGGAACTTTCTTCAAATCCCATGGATTATGAACTTTTTTGAAAGCGGAGTTTTCGTTTGAAGAACCCATTGCAAATTCGTCAAGGTTTGCTTTACCGACAATCGGAACAAGGTTGTTTAAAAGTTTTTCACTAACTGTCGCATTGAAAGGTGAAACAAAGTTTTCCAAAATTTTTGAAGATGCTGTTGTTTTTGAGCCTATTAAGTTCATGTTGTCTTTAAGTGCAAGAGGAATTCCGGCTAAAAGCGGAAGTTCTTCGCCTTTTGCAATTTTTTCGTCAACTTTTCTTGCTGTTTCAAGAGCTCTTTCTTTTGTTAAAGAATTAAAAGCTCCAAGTTTTTCATCCACTTCATTTATTCTTTCAAAAGCGGCGTTTGTAAGTTCTACCGCTGAAATTTCTTTATTTTTTAAAGCTTTGCTCTGTTCGGCTGCTGATTTTTTTAAAACCTCGTTCATAATATCTCCTTAAAATTCCTATGACCTTATGTTATGACAAAAATGCAACTTTTACAAGGGTTTTGTTAAGAAAATCAGGATTGCGCAGATATTTAAAAGCTCCGGCGTATTTCGTGAACCGGAGCTTTTTTAGGTTTATCAAGAAAGGTTGGTTTTTAATTTTTATACATTATGCATGTTATCAAAAATTTCTTTTCGCTGAACCCATATTTCCATTCCGAGTTCATTGCCTGTTTGTGTCAAAGCGTCTTTGATTTCTTTAAATGCATATTTTGAATTTTCTATGTTTCCCAGCAGAAACATTACGAAATGTCCCTGCATAAGTGTTTGTTTTATATCTTCAATATTAACTTCGTATTTTGCAAGTATTGCTGTAACTTTGGCTACAATTCCGACCTTGTCAACACCGGAAACTGTAACAATTATTTGGTTATCGGACATGTTTCACCTTCTTCTGCCGCAACAACTGCCGGCGTTACTGATTTAATCCAATCCGGAACTATGAATTTACCGATATTGTTATTTTTGCAATAAAGTTTTAAATCATTTTTAATTTCCGGAGCCAGAATGTACAATGCAATAATGTTTGGAACAGACATTGCAATCATCATTGCGTCTGTAATATTAATTACTGAAGCCACATTCATTGCTGAACCTACGACAACGAAAATACAATATACAACATCGAATGCAAGGTTACGCTTGTGTCCTTCACCAACGAGGAATGTCCAGGCTTTTTGTCCGTAATATGCCCAGCTTATTAAGGTTGAAAGTGCAAACATTATAACAACTGCTGATAAAATATACGGGAAGAAAGAAATAACTGATTCGAAAGCTGAACTTGCAAGTTCGATACCTGAAATTTGTCCGACCTGTGTTTGGTCTAATATTCCTGAAAATACAATTGCGAAAGAAGTCAAAAGACATAAAATACCTGTCAATAAGGTTTCCAGAAGAGCTACAAAGCCTTGCGAAACAGGTTCGTTAGTCTTAACTGTTGCATAAGCAATTGCGGCAGCACCGGTTCCGGCTTCATTAGACTGTACTGAACGTCTGAGTCCGATAATTATTGTTCCGAAAATACCTCCTGCAACTGCATGCGGTGAAAATGCTTCTCGTACAATAAGCGCAATTGCATGTGGTATGTGTACAAAGTTTGCAAGAATAACAACCAGACCTGCTCCTATATATAAGAAGCACATTGCAGGAACAAGAATTGTCGTAACTTTAGATATACTTTTAATCCCATCAACAACAGCAAGCCACACAAGCACTGCTATCAAAAGCCCGAATACCCATGTATATCCGTGCATAAAACTGTGTTCGCCGCCGGTTATAAGTAATAACTGGTGAGCAGATTGGTTAATCTGAATCATGTTTCCGCCGGAGATAGCCCCGCCTATACAAAGCACTGCAAAAATAGCTGATAAAGGCTGTCCAAGCCAGCGCATTTTCTTTCTGGTTAAACCGTGCGCAATATAATGCATCGGGCCGCCGGAAACTGTTCCGTCAAGATTAAATCTTCTATACTTAACAGCAAGTGAAGCTTCTACAAATTTAATTGACATACCGAGAAATGCACCTGCAAAAATCCAGAAAGCGGCACCGGGTCCGCCTATTGAAATTGAAATTGCGACCCCTGCAATACTTCCGATTCCTATTGTTCCTGAAAGCGCAGTTGCAAGTGCCTGAAATGATGAAACTTCACCGTTGCCGTCAGAAGTTTTGTCTGCGGGTTTGCAGACAACATCAATAGCATGTTTTAATCCCCATATTGAAATTCCTCTGAAAAACAGTGTGAAAAATATTCCGGCAGCTAAAATCCAGAATATAATCACTGGTATACTTGACGAGCCTATTTTAATCGGAAAGAAAATCCATGAGGCAACCGTATCTGAAACCGGTGCAATGTATTTATCCATAAATAAATCTACATTCATTGCATTTGCCTGCTGTACGTTAAATAGAAGTGTCAAAAGTACAATAAAAAGTTTGTTCATTAAAAAAATTCCTTTCGGTAGCTTACTGGATTAGCAGGGTAAACATACCATTTCAAATTACCAACTATTTAATACTAGCAAAAACGAGTAAAAACATGTTTTATTTTTGTCAAATCGTTACAAAAACTTAAAAATCAAGCTTTGCCGAATGATTAATTTTCGGCTAGAATCCTTGTGTTAAGCAAGTTTCAAATATTACAAGAATAGTTTACAAAATTGAGTTTATTGTACGTTTTTTTAAAGCTTCGATTTTTTCAAAAGAGGTTAAGATACCTTTTTTCAGAACGTTGTCTGTTTGGGCAATTTCTGCCAAATTTTCAATCATAGTGATAGTTTCAGGATTTGAGTTTCTATAAATAAACATGTTCAGCCCGGCTTTAATTCCTTTGATGCAGGCTTCAGTCATGCCGTAGCCTGCAACGCCTTTCATAATCATATCATCAGAGATTATAATTCCGTCATAGTGCAGGTTTTCGCGAAGATATGATAAGGCATTTAAACTTAATGAGGCCGGAGTTGTTTCTTTATCAAAACAGGTACAATGAAGGTGCGCGGCCATAATCATTTCAATGCCGTTTTCAACTGCAGATTTAAAAGGTGCAATGTGAACTTTTTCCATTTCCTCAAGCGGCAAATCTATAACCGGAAGGCTAAGATGGCTGTCGGCATCAGCGTCTCCATGTCCGGGATAATGCTTGACACATGGAATAATGCGATTTTCAAAATATGTACCAGAAACTATTTTTTCTGCCTTTATAACATCTTCGGTTTTGTTCGAAAATGAACGTTCGCTGATAATCGGATTGTCCGGATTTGTATTGACATCAATGCAGGGGGCAAAATTTAGATTAATTCCAAATTCAGATAATTCCTCAGCTATTTCTTTTGTTTGCTTTTTTAAAAATTCCCTGCCTTTTTCAAACGCAAATCTTGCTGATAAATATTTTTTGCCGTTATGTATATTCTCAGTTCTTTCTACCCGTCCGCCTTCCTGGTCAATTGATAAAAAAAGCGGATGTGAAGCTTTCTTTTTTATATCTGCTATTAACTTTTTAAATTGGTCTTTCGACTTAATATCATAGGTAAAAAATATCAGACCGCCGAGCGGGCGAGAAAGCGCTTTCTCATATCCGCCGCCGGATGTACCTAATATGAACATTGAATATACTTTGTCTTTTAAATCCATTTTTTCTTTGCAAATTGATTATTCTAAACTGTTGCTTTTTGAGCAAAAAGTTTTTCGTTTAACGGGTAAAATTCTTTAAAATTTCCGCTTTCTACAACATTGGCAATTTTTTCAAGAATTAAATCTTTTTCTGCACCTTTAAAGGTTTTAACTCCATTGTTCAGTACAAGGTCATTTGCATTCTTGAGTGTTGTGAAACCTTTGTTTAGTTTTAGAAATTCCTCATATTCATCAAGGATTTTGGTTTGTAAATCATTAATTTTATAATCCTGTCCCAGATAATATTTAACATCTTTTACAAATTGCGCAAGATATTCTCTTACGAATTGAACTTCACCAGTTGTTTCTTTTTCCTCGTAATCTGCGCCAAAGCAAAGATTATTTAATATTGGTTTGTCCAAATCATTTATGCAGGCAGCCCAAAGAATGCAGCCAAGATAAAATCCGATATAATTATCAATTAAATTCAAGATTTTGTGATAATACATTTTGAATTTCAATTTTTTTTGATTAAAATTTCTGAGCCTGTTCAAATCAGAATAAATATAATCTATGCTTGGTACAAAAGCATTAAGGTTGCAAATAAATCCCGGGTCAAATTGAACGCCTTCTGTAAAATCAAATTTTTCTGTCATTTGTATTTCCTCATTGTATTTATTATAGTAATTCATATTTTTTGCTTTTTTTCTGCATTTTTGCTCTATAAGTTTTGTCATACTGGAATCTGTAGCCTTCAACAATGCTGTTTACAACAGCTTTTGAAAACTGTTTTTTAGCAGACCAGTACGAAGTATGAGCAAGGAAGAAAGGACGCCAGCTCCAAGCTGCAGAATTATCAAAGACAAAGCCGGATGGGTTTGAAAATTGAAATTTAAGCAAATCTTCCATTTCTTCATAAGTCAGATTTTTTGATGTTGGAAATCCGAGCGGGTCTTCACGGAAATTTACAGTTAACATGAAAAGTCCGTTCTCCATTATATATTTCAACATTAATTTGTTGTAATAGGTTAATTCATAGTCTGAATCAGCAAGGTCAGAGTAAAACAGTACAAGCGGACTTGCAAAATTGACAACGCCTTT
This sequence comes from Candidatus Gastranaerophilales bacterium, assembly GCA_003150395.1. Lineage (GTDB taxonomy): Bacteria > Cyanobacteriota > Vampirovibrionia > Gastranaerophilales > Gastranaerophilaceae > Scatenecus. The sequence continues at coordinate 35,204 of QAMI01000003.1, forward strand.
GACGGCACCTTTGGGCGAACAAACTTTTTCGGTTGCACTATCTATGTCAAGATAATGTTTTTTTAAAGATTCGTCATTATTGTCAAAAATAAGTTTTCCGCCTGAAGATACAACTCCGATTTTACCTTCGGCGAGCGCTGCAATACAAGTATCTTTTCGAGGGTTGTTCCTAACAAATTCTTTTACCTCATCAGAAACTTTAATGGTATTAAAAAGTTCGGAAAGATTAATATATGTCAGCGTATTGAACAAATATTCATAAGTGATAAAAGTTCCTGCAGAATATCCGTAAAGTATAACTGAACGCCCGGTTTCATGTTCTTTTTTTATTTTATCATTCAAATTTTGTACAATGGGCAGCATATGGTGAGATTTTTGAACCCAAATTGCATCATGCATATACTGCGTTATTAAACTCCTTACCTGGTATGCAACCGTTGGGCTGAAGTTTTTTGAAATATCAAGCTGCTGGTGAACAAAGTCCAAATCAGTTTTGCTTAAATCTCCCCAAAAGAAAATTTCAGGATTTTCTGCAATATTTAGGCCCTCGTTGCTGAGCATAAGCTGTTTAATCTGTTCATTTTCTTCAAATCTTTTTTTTAAAACCGGATGGAGTTTTTTTACTCCTTTTTCAAACCAGTTTTTCATCTTTTCGTTGTTGTTATTTGAGCCATTGATGTATATAAAACTTACGTCTGAAGCAAAACAAGAATTCTGCAAACCTGACAATAACAACAATATAAATATCCCTAAAATAATCTTTTTCATAGTATTAATATATCATAAATTAATAACTTCTCAAATTATGTCGAATTTGTAAAATTTATGTATTATTTCGCAAAAAATATTCTTTTGCGGTTTATAATAAATGAACAATATACATAAGACAAATTTATGAAAATAACCCCGATTATAAATTATAGACAACAAAGTCTGCAAAACCAGCAGAACCCTCAAACCTTGAATTTCGCAGAGCCCAAAACTGAACAACGTTCATTGGGTCATATCCCTCATTCCGGATTTTATTCAAATGCGCTGATTAATTTTGGTGAAAACGTGGAAGTTTTCCAAAAGCAGCTTTTGTGTTTGGATGATATTCACTGTCCGGCATGCGGAGAAAAAATGCTGAGCAGCCAATCATTGAAGGAACTTGTTCGAAAAGCAGAAAATATTCACAATTTGCCTGAATATGCAAAATTCTTAACCAAAAATCAGGATTATTTTCATTCAAAGTTTAAAAGATATATCTATTATATTAATCGTATTGCTCAAAATGAACCGGGCAAATCAATTTCGGAAGTTCATAAAATCCAAAGAAGCGGAACTTCTAAGCTTATGTCGCATGAGCTTAAAGTTCAATCTGATTATTTAGCTGAATTGCTTGAAAAAGAAACTTTTTCGTCTGGCGATAAAGAAAAAATAATAAACTGCAGACAATATCTTAATTCCGTTGCTGGAATTCCAAAAGCCGCAGTATTAAAAGAAGAATTACTGAATACTCTGGGCTCTCTTGAAAATGACAAGAAGTGGGAGATTTATACTAACGTTAAGCAAAATATTCAAAATATCTATACATACCATATTGCTCTCCAATACAATCCAGACAAGAGTGACGGATTGTCAGAACAGGGGTATATTGTAAAAAATATGCTTTCTTATTCTCAAAACAAGCTTACTAAAGTTTATACTAACATCGACACCGACAAAAGATTTAACAATATGCTTATCTGTCAGGATTGTTTCCCTAAATATTCCGCCTTCAGATATATTGCAAATTCGCCGGAGGGGGCTGGAAGGGTTAAACAGTACGCGAATGATATCAGTTATGCTATTGCCGGAAATAAGCTTAGCGGTAATAATTCATATCTTTATGAGTTTATTGGGGCGGTAAATTCCGTTACACAAGGAAAGATAAAATTATCCCGCAATAATATAATAAGTGAAGTTCAGGATAAAGTTTTTAAAGAGATGAAGAGTAATTATATCTTTGAAGATTACGAAGGTATTCCCTGTGCCTGCTGCGGAGTTGAAACTCTTACGCATAAACAAAAATTAAATCTTTTTAAAGAAATTAATAAGTGCGAAAACTTGCATGAGTTAAATAATTTATCAAATTTATATTCAAAACATCTTACTGCCAAAGGGCTTATAATCCAAGAACGATTCAATAAGCTTTTACAGACAAATCCTGATATTACAGAAGAAGATATTATGAAAGCTTTGCAATATTTAAGCAAGCAGGACATCAAGCATGAAATGCAAAATATCAAGAGTGAGATAAATAACTTTTCGAAACAACATAAATTTAATATTTGGGATAAAGAACTTTTGAATGATTTCATTGAAAATCTTGACAATAAATATTCAACAATGAAGTTAAATGAAACGTTTAGATATGATGAATATGATGATTTGGTTTCTAAAACCTTAAATAGAATGAGTTCGCCAAATAAAAAGATATTGATTAAGTTTGCCAAACGCAATATTAAGGAGCTTTATTTGCGTGATGCTCTTGTGAACCCGCCGCCGATAGTTGTAGCCAAAACAGGCACTAAAGCTAAAGCAATGATGCAGAATATTTTTAAACTTTCAGTTATTACTGTTGATCATATTAATCCGAAGTCAAATGATGGTGCAGATGAATATGCCAATAAAGTCGGTTACTGCAAAGACTGTAATAACGCAAAAGGCGGAATTCTTTTTCCGGCCTGGTTTGCTTTGCACCCTGAAATAAAACAAAATCTCCCCAAACATCTTACAAAAATTGCTGAAATAATTAAAAGAGAACATATTAAAGGTATGGAAAATTATCCCGAATCCGCGGCAAGAACGTCAAGGCGCCTTGCCCGCGGAAAACTTAATATACCTGTAAAATATGATACTATAGATTAATTTCGACTTTATCCGGTGCTGTATATTTATAAACCAGTGCAGCTGCAATTCCGGCAGCCAAATTCGCAGCAATAGTAACAAAAACGCTGTACCAGCAGGCAATATTCATCATGCCTAAAGACATTGCAACTGCAGGATTAAATGCCCCGTAGCACAATACTCCTCCAGCTGCAAAAATTCCAACTGTTACCGTCGAACCTATTGCAAGACCGTAGTAAGAATTACCGCGAGTTTCTCTGTTTGTTGCGGTTGTCAAAACAACATAGCAAAGTGCAAAAGTGAACAGAAATTCTCCGACAGCCATAGGCCAGAAGTTGAATGCACAGCCTTCAAAGTTGCCGACATGCCCTGAAAAATGATTTACAATTAAAACAGCCAATGCTGCTCCGAGCAATTGAGAAATTACATAAGGAAGAAACTCAATCCACGGAAGTGCACCTCTTATTGCTGCCGCAAGTGAAACTGCCGGATTATAATGACCTCCGCTAATAAATCCGCCTGCATAAACCATAATCATCAGCGCAAAACCTATGGCAATTGCATTTATAACTCCATCGCCGCCGAGCAGTGATACGCAGCCGATTGTAAATACAAGAAAGAAGGTTCCTATAAATTCTACAACATAACTTCTAAAATTCATGTTTATTCTCCTTTTTATTCTGACCCTGTCAAATTAACATCCATTTTAAAAAGTTTCTATTGTATAGCCGGCGTAAAACTTTTGGTGTATTATAAAATAAAGGAGAGATTTTAATATTGTTTTATTTTGATAAAATTAACAGCAAAACTATAATGAAATCTGATATTTTAGACGGGGTTGAACATTTTTTTACAACAAGAGAAAGCGTGATTAAAAGTAAAGAGGATGATTTTCATAACCTTGTTGCGGGAAATAAAGAAATGTTCTGTGAAGTTCTCGGGATTACTCCTGAGAACTTCATAAATCCGTCTCAAACTCATTCTGTAAATATTGAAGCTGCGCGTATTGGAAAATCTGATTATCCGGATTGCGATGGGTTGATTTTGGCAAACAAAGAGCAGGCTGTGTTTTTGAACTTTGCAGATTGCACTCCTGTGATAATTTTTGATAAAATTCTCAATATCGGTGCTGTTTGTCACGCGGGCTGGCGTGGAACAGCCGGAAAAATTTCCGCACTTACGGCTCAAAAAATGATTAATGAATTCGGCTCAAATCCGAGTGATTTAAAAGCTGCAATCGGGCCGGCGATTTCATTATGCTGCTACAATGTAGGCGAAGACGTTTTGGAAAAACTTATTTCGACTATTTCAGATAGAGATGGCGTTTGGGAAAAAAGAAACGGTGAATTTTTTGTTGATTTGAAAGAAATTAACTGCCGCCAGCTTAATGAAGTTGGCGTTGAACAGGTTGATGTCTGCCCTTATTGCACGGTTTGCGATAATGATATTTTCTTTTCATACAGAAAAGAAAATGCAACAACAAATCGTCACAGCGCTGTTTTGAAATTAAAATAATTTTTTGCATTATTAAAACTATATTTTATATATAAAATTCTCAAGCAGCTCATGGCCGAATTCGGTCAAAATTGCTTCCGGATGGTATTGAACCCCGAAAATAGGGAGGCTTTTGTGTGCAAGCCCCATTATTAATCCGTTTTCCGTTTGAGCTGTGATTTCAAGTTCTTTTGGAAAGCTTGACCGCTCAACAATTAGTGAATGATAGCGCGTTGCATTGACGTTTTCTGCAAGCCCGCGGAAAATCCCTTTTTGGTTATGAATTATTTTTGAAACTTTTCCATGAGTCGGGTTTATATCTTTTATAATCTTACCGCCAAAAAATTGTGCAATGCATTGATGCCCCAGACAAATTCCAAGGATTTTTTTGCTCTTGTAAAAATGCGCAATTGCCGGCATGCAAATCGCTGCTGTGTTTGGATTTCCTGCGCCGGGTGAAAGAATTAAATGCTCAAAATCAATTGCTTCGAGTTCTTTTAAAGTAATTTTATCGTTTTCAAAAACTTCAACAGAAGCGCCGATTTCCTGCAAATATTGAACTATGTTAAAGGTGAAAGAATCATAATTGTCAATCATTATTATCGGTTTCATAATTTCACCTCCACACAGCCGCGAACGGAATTCACGCAAAAAATCCTGTCTGCGTTTATTAAATCGTGTTTAAATAAAACTTTTTCCGATACGCCGCTCATTGAGCGTAAATAAATACCATCAAGCCGCCCGCATTTTAACGGCGGTGTAAAAAGTTTTCCATCTTTTTGGATTACGATGTTGCTTCGCGCACCTTCTGTTATTTCGCCCTTTTCGTTACTGAAAATTACGTCAAAAACTTCATTGTTTTGAATTTTTTCATAGGCTTTCCAAAACCAGGGTTTAAAATCCGTTTTGTGATAAAGAAAAATGTTTTTGCTGTTGATGTTTGCGTCACTGAAGATTATTTTGTTATTCAAATTTTGTTTTAATTCTTTTAATTCAAATTTTGCATCGCCGTTTTTTGAATAAATAACCCTCAAAATTCCGTCTTGAGAATGGTTAAATAATATTTCCGGCGCCGGAAATCCGAAAAATTCTGCGGATTTTGAAAGTCTTTCAAAATGTTCTTTTTCAAATAAAATTTTGCCGTTTTTAACCAGCATTGTTTCAATGAGATTGAAATCAGGCTGTAAAAACTTCATTTTTGTAAAAACTTCATCCCATTCATCTTTTGCAATACTGTCCCAGACGATTGCGCCCCCTGCACGGTATTTGAAAAATGTTTCATCATTTTGACATTGTAAAATCCGGATTGGAACGCTGAAAACACATTTTTCCGGTGATAAAAATCCGATTGCGCCGCAATAAACATTTCTTTTGCCTTTTTCTATTTTGTCGATAATTTTCATTGTGCTGATTTTGGGGGCGCCCGTGATTGAGCCGCATGGAAAAATGCTTTTGAAAACTTCGTATAAACTTGTGTCTTCTTTGAGTTCAGCGGTGATTTCAGAAGTCATTTGATGAAGAGTTTTGTGTGTTTCAATTGAAAAAAGTTTTTTAACTTTGACAGAACCGGTTTTTGCAATACGCCCAAGGTCGTTTCGCAGCAAATCAACTATCATAACATTTTCAGCGCGGTTTTTGATATCGTTTTTTAAGAATTCTATGTTGGTTAAATCTTCCTCTTTTGTTTTGCCGCGCGCAATTGTTCCTTTCATCGGGCGTGTAAGAATTTTGCCGTTCTCGATTTCAAAAAACAATTCGGGCGAAAAAGATAAAATTGTCTCAAACTCATTTTTAAAAAACGCATTGAATGGCGTTTTTTGCCTTTCTAAAAGTGAATTATAAAGTGCCAGCTCACTGCCATGGTATTCAACATCGAAATCCATTGTGTAGTTGACTTCGTAGGTGTTTCCGTTAGCAATTTCCTCTTTGATTTTATTTATTGCGCTGTCATATTCTTCAAAATCGATTGTCGGAACAGGATTTATTTTAATTTCTTGAGCAGGGTCCGATGAAAATTCCTCAAATTCCTCAAAAACTTCAAAATACAAAAGCGGATAAGGGTATGAAAAATTTTCTTCTGAAAAAATATTTTTCATTTCATATCTGCAATATCCGACAAGAAAATATTTTTTTCTGAGCTTTTCAATCTCGTCAAAGGCAGTTTTGACTTCGCTTGATGTGAATGCGCAAAGAATTTTTACAGGGTTTTTAAAAATTTTGTCACCGTAAATTGTCATGATTAAAGTATAATAAAAAATCCGCAAGGAGGTTAGTAAATTTAAAAAAATATGTTATAATTTTTTTCAATGGATTAGATGGCTGAAAGGATTTTTATGAAGCAAACTGTTTTTATAACATTATCGGTTTTGATTTTTATAATATTTTTATATGTGGTTATTAAGAAACCGGCTGCTACGGCATCACAAAGCAAAACAAACCTTGAAAATTCTATTCCGCTTGCAATGTATTATATCGGCAACAGCACGCTTGGAAATGGAAGATTTGTTTATAACTCCAATGTAAATCCTGAAATTAAATATCGTAATGTTAAGTATAATGCGCTCAGGCATGCCGGAACTTTGTATTCAATGTATCTTTGCGAAAGAGTTTTAAAAGATTATTCTTTGCGGGATAAAAGATATTTGGCGTCAAAATATTTTGTGCAAAATTACGTAAAACAAATTTCGCCTGATATGTATGCAGTTGTTTCAAAGCCGGAAGAAGAAAATCTTAAATTCCAGCAGGCAAAAGTCGGAGGCACAGGTCTTGCTTTAATCGGGCTTTCAAATCTTTATCCCGAAGGAAAAATTGATTTAAAAGTTTTGAGAGGTTTGGGCAACTTTACAGTTTATATGCAAAAATCTGATGGGAGTTTTTATTCAAAATATAATGTCCCGCACCGGGTCAAAGATGATAAATTTGTTTCTCTTTATTATCCAGGTGAAGTTGCTTACGGTTTGCTTTTCCTGTATGAAGTTGACCCTGATAAAAAATGGCTTGAAACTTCTAAAAAAGCACTTTTATATCTCGCAAATTCACGAAAAGATGCAGGCTTAAATGTTCCGTTTGACCATTGGGCTATGCTTGCAACCAAAAAACTTTTCGAAACTCCTGATAATGGCTTGACAGAAGAACAAAAAGTCCTTTTGCAAAATCATGCACAACAAATGGCAAATTATATTCTTCCTAAACAGATTACTGATAAAGGAAATACCTATCGCGGCGGATTTGTAGAAAATGTCCGCCTGTGCAGTATCGGAACAATAATGGAAGGGCTTGTTGCAATATATTACTGCACGGATGATAAAAAATTAAAAGAAAAAATTCTTAATGCCTTAAATCTCGGAACAGATTTTCTCAGCCGTTTTCAGGTTAAAGATGGCGAGCGCAGGGGTGGAATCCCAACGGATGCTTATTGGAAACTTTCAAATTCAAATGACAAATCCAAGGTAATTCGAATTGATAATGTTCAGCATGTTTTGTCGGCTTGGATTACCTACAGCCAAATTTCAGCAGAAAAAGAATAGTATAGAATGATTTAAATTGCCTGCAAGCTTAATTACAAAAAAAGTTATTCATGTTAGACTTGTTTTGAAAGTGAAGCGCGGAGGTTTTGCGCGGCACCGGCTGTAATTAATCTGAAAGTAAAAGAGGTAAATAATGAAAGTTGCATTGCTAAATCACGGATGTGCGAAAAATCTTGTTGACAGTGAGTTAATGCTCGGGCTTTTGGCTCAAAAAGGGCATGAAATTACGCTCGATGAAAACGAGGCGCAAATTGTTATTGTAAATACCTGTTCTTTCATTCACGATGCCGAAAAAGAATCTGTTCAATCTATTCTTCAGATGGTTAACGAAGGGAAAAAAGTTATAGTTACCGGCTGTCTTCCGCAGAAGCATAAGGCTGAATTGAAAAAAGCTATCCCTGAAGTTGCTGCAATGCTTGGAACTTCTGATATAAGTGAAATTGTTAATGTAATCGACCGTATAGCAGATGAGAAAACCGACGAATATATTGAAAAAATTTCAGAAAAGCCGGAATATATTTATCCGGAAGAAATTGAACGCCAGCAGATTACAATGGGCGCAAGTTCTTATTTGAAAATTGCTGACGGCTGCAATTACCATTGTGGATACTGTATTATTCCGCAATTGCGCGGGGCATATCATTCCAGAACTATTGAAAATGTCGTTCAGGAAGCAAAAAAACTCGTGAAAAAAGGTGTAACAGAAATTGATTTGATTGCTCAGGATACAACAAGTTACGGGATTGATATTTACGGCAAAACCTCGCTTGCGAAACTCCTTGAAGAGCTTAACAAAATTGAAGGGCTTTCTTGGATAAGAATTATGTACGCATACCCGTCGCAGTTGAACGACGAACTTATCCACGCTATTGCAAAACTCGATAAAGTGGTTAAATATATCGATTTGCCGCTGCAGCATTCAGATGCACAGATTTTAGAAGCTATGAGAAGACCGGTTTTTGATTATGAAGTTTTGATTAACAAGCTCCGTGACAAAATTCCCGGCGTAGCAATCAGAACTGCATTTATAGTCGGGTATCCGGGTGAAACTGACGAACAGTTTGAACATCTTTACAATTTTGTTGAAAAAATGCGCTTTGACAGAATGGGAGTTTTTGAATATTCTCGTGAAAAAAATACAGTTTCTTATGATATGTTAAATCAGGTGCCTAAAAAGGTTAAACACGAGCGTTACAAAAAGTTAATGGCGCTTCAGCAGAAAATTTCTTTAGAATTAAATCAGGCAAAAGTCGGAAAAGAAATTCCATGTATTGTTGAAGGTTTTACAGATGATGGCGTGATTATAATGCGTTCATATGCGGATGCGCCTGAAATTGACGGGCTTGTTTATGCCTCATCCGATCGTCCGGTTGTTCCGGGTGATGTGGAAAATGTTTTGATAGAGCGCGCAGACGAATACGATTTGTTCGGAAAAATTGTTTAAGCACATCTTACTTATGCTTATAAATCTGTTTTGCCCGTTTGACAATACTTTGATAAGTTGGTTCCAAAGCTTTTACTATCATGTGACTGTCCCGTGCAATTTTTGCACAAAGGCAGGTGCATCCATATGATATTAACATATTAGGCATCATGTGAGCCATTGCATTGTCAATTCCGATTTTAAGATTTATTCCGGAAGCCAGCATTGATACATTTCTGCTAATTTTAGCGTGTTTATATTTCCTTGTTACCATAAATTTTGAGGTATCTAAATTATTTATTTTCATAGTGATTATATAAAATTCAAACATAAATTTTTTTGCTAGCATGCCCTCTGGCGTAAACCGAAATTTTATAGTAATATAAATTTAGTTTAAGTTTATATGGAATTATAATATGAAGTTTGCGGAAGATAAGGCGGTTGATAAAGAGCAGTTAAATGCAATATTTAAAGATATTGTCAAGTATTCACCGTCCAAGCTTTGCGGCATGCTCGGAAACGCTTTAATAGTTCCGGTATACACACACCTGCTGCTTCCTGAACAGTACGGGCTTTATTCGCTTTCAATCGCATTTTTGTCATTTTTATGCATAATTTTTTCGGATTGGGTTGGACTTTCAGGTTTAAGATTTTTCCGCTCGTTCCAGCTTGCAGATGAGCTGCCAAAATATCTTTCCATGCTTGTGACAATATTAGTGTTTAATATTTGTACAATGTTTGTCTTCGCGTTTCTGTTCAGGCATAACTTTTATGACTTTTTTAACATTCAGCCGAAATATTTCTTCTGCATTTTAATTTTGATTATTCCGGTTGCGATTAGGGCACTTTTGTTCCAGCTTTTACGTGCTCAGCTGAAATCTATTTCATTTACATTTTCGACGATTATCAATCAGATTTTAACTATGGGGCTTTCTGTTCTTATAATAAAATTCTTTAACCTTGGCGCACTTTCACTGCTTTTAGGTATGGGAATTTCAATAACTTTAATTGATATTTTGCTGATTTACCAGAGTGGAATTTTGAAGTATTTCAGAAAGCCGAATTTGCAGTGGAAAGTTCTTTTACCTATGTTTAAGTATGGAATTCCGATTGCTGCAACTTCTTTAAGCGCCTGGGTCATAAATCAAAGCAATAAATTTATCATGAACAGTATAAGCGGCTTTAAAGAAGTCGGACTTGTCGGAGTTGCGTACGGCTTGACGCTTCCGCTTTTTATGACGATTTTTTCAATCATAACCGTTGCTGCGGTTCCGAGAATTTTCAATATGTTTGAAGAAAAAGCGGATGTTCGTCCTATTATTTCTCGTTTTACAGGATATTTTCTTGTTGTGGCGCTTCCAATGATTGCTGTTGTGTCTATTTATGCGCCGCAGTTCGTGGATATGCTTGCAAACACAAAGTTCCATGAAGCCTACAGACTCATTCCTTACTTTGCCTTTGGATGTTTCTTTATGGCGTTATCAGATTATACGACGCTACAATATCACCTTGCTAATAAAACTTATATTGATTTTATTTTGAAATTGATTTCAGGTATTGTCGGAATTGCTGCAAACATAATTTTAATCCCGAAAATGGGACTTGAGGGCGCGGGTATTGCAACACTCAGCGCTAATTTTATTTACTTTTTCTTAAGCTCGGTTATAAGAATTCCAAATCTTGAACTTTATTGTCCGGTAAGAACAATTCTTCGGATGGGGCTTTCTTTTATACCGTTTATTGTTTTATATTACTGCTTTAAACAAACTCCTCATATCCCGGCTTTAGCTCAGATGGTAGTGCTTTTAGTTATTTTCTATGGCGTATACTGGGCTGTAAGCAGAACAATTCTCAAGCGGCCTGTTGCGTAGCGTTTATGCATACATCCTTGAGAAAGCAGCCTGTCTTTTGTACATTCTTTCCTGCATGCTGTTGAGTCTTGCAAGAGAAGATGCTGAAACCGGGGCATAAGGCGTTACATTTTGGCCCTTACCTTTACCTTGTGATGCTGTTCCTCCGCCTAAAGCTCCAAGTTTAGCACCGGCAGATTGCAAAGTATTACCCCATTTCATCATGTTGTCAAAGGTAAGTAATTTTTTGCTTTCTTTTTTAACTTCTTCGGCTGCTTGCTGAACAATTGTTGAGGCATTGGCACCTACCTTAATAGTTCCGTTTTTAATGCCCTGTTTAATTGCATCTTTTGACATTCCGGCAGTCACATCTTTTGCTGTATTAACCGCGTTTCCAGCATTTGATTTAGCGGCATCTACGAGTGAACCGGAACCTGCTTTGAAAGATTCGTTTATTGCCTTTGTAGATTGGCCTTCAAGAGATTGCATTGCGCCGTCTTTTGCAAGTTTTGTTGCTTGTTTTTTGCTGAGGTTGCCCAAACCTTCTCCGGCCATTTGTTCTTTAACTGCTTCTCTTGCTGCAACACCGGCTGCAAGTTTTTGAGTAGCTTCATTTGCTTTTTCATTTATTTGTTTGAATGTGTTGCCCATTTCCTGAGTACCTTTAATTGCAGTTGCGCCTGCCATAATTGCTGAACCTGCGCTTGTTAAAGCTCCTGCAAGGTTTCCCTGGGCAGCATAACAAGCTGTTTTAGTTACTCCGGCAGCCAATTGTCCGTATTGACCGACAACTTCAGCAACACTACCGGCTTTTTGCATTACAGTTCCGGCTGCAATCAATGCGGCACCTGCTCCAAAACACCAGCTTGTTGCCTGACCGAGTGCCACTAGACCCATACCGGTGTATTTCAGGGCTGTACCAGCTTGTGCCACTGTTGTACTGATTTGTTCAACTTTGTTTGCAACATTAAGTATTTTATCTGAAGCTTTTTGATTAGATTCCAAATTACCCTGAGTCTTTTGGATAGTGTTCATGTACTTAATGCTTACTTTGTGCATTGTTTTAATTTGTTTGTTTGTTTTTGTTTGAAGCTTGCCGATTTTAGCCCCGGTAGTTTTCATTGAGGCTGTTTTTGTAGAAATTTGTCCTTGTAATTCAGCTATTCTTTGAGCATTTGGATCTTCCTGTTGCGCTTGTTCATGCTCTTCAGTTCCGGCAAGTGAAAGTGAAAATGCACTGTTAACGCCGACTCCTGTATTATCGCCGGCTGTAAGGCTTTGTAATTCAGCTTGTAAGGCATTAATCTGTTGGTCTTCATCGTTCATTGTTTCAGTTAATGCAGTAATTTCTTTTTGATTTTGCTGAATTTCCTTTGTTGAGGCTTTATTTTGTTTTTCTAAAGATTTTTGTTGTTTAATAATATTTTTTTGATCTTTTTGTGCATCTTTAGAATATTTATTTGCAGTTTGTGTATTTTTTTCTGTTTCTTTTGTTTGAGCGCTTACATTTTCTTTTTGCTGATTCATGTCAGCAGCCATTTTACGGCCTTCTGAAGCGCTTATTTTTTTAGCATTTTCCATAGCTTCCTGTTGTGCAGAGTTTTCCTGCGCATTTGTAGAAGAGGAAGTGCTGCTTGCATTTGAAGAAGATGTGCCATTTGCAATATTTTGAAGATTTTGTTGTGATTGGTTTTGAGAAAGTTCGTTTTTCTTCTTTGTAATCTCTTCTTTTTTCCCTCTAAGCATATTCTGAACTAGAGGCATTGATGAATATTTTTCGATATCTTCAAGTGCTTTTTGGCATTCAGCTTTTGTTTTAAGGTTATCAACATTAAGAGATTTAAGTTCTTCTAAAGTTGTTTTTGAATCGTCTTTTGTTTCAGGTTTCGGAGCATTGTAAATAGAGCCTTCGGAGGTCATCCAGGACGGCTTTTGAGACGAAGCTGTGCTGACGCCTTTTTTCGCAAGCGCCAGTTGTGCTAATTCGGCTTTTGACAGGTTGTTAACGCCGTTTACCATTTGTTTACAGCTCTCCTTATTTTAAGCTCTCTTAAATATATAAAAAATATATAAAACGCGTGTTTTCAGCATGTTTGGGATTTGTTACATTTGTTAATGTTTTCGAAAGTGAATAAGAGAATACGTAAATAAGTGAATAAGTTCTTTAAGTGAAAGGGCATGAACGAAAATGTCAGTATTCTTATAAGCTCATTAACAGAGCCTTCTTAGCTCGGGTTTAAAAGTATTTCACATCACCAATGTTTTCGGATGAGAAATCTTTAATTTACAGTAATGAACTTATTCACTTATTTACCCATTCACTTATTCGCTTTACTAATATTCATGTTTCTGCTAAAATTATCTCGTAGTATATTGATGAGGGAGAAATCTTATGAAATTAATGGAAGGTAAAAAGGGTGTTATTTTTGGAGTTTCAAACACTCACGGTATTGCTTATGCTATAGCAAAACAGCTTTATGAAGCAGGTGCTGACATTGCGTTCACATACGCTGGAGAAGCTATGGAAAAACGCGTAAGACCGCTTGCTGAAGAAATGGGCGCAAAAATCATTATGAATTGCGATGTTACAAAAGAAGATGAAGTTGCGGCTGTTTTCAATGAAATTGAAAAAGTTTACGGCAAAATCGACTTTGTAGTTCACGCAGTTGCCTTTGCCGCAAAAGAAGATTTGCAAGGAAGATTTATTGATACATCACGCGCAGGATGGGATTTGGCGTTGGGTGTAAGCGCTTACTCTTTGATTTCCCTTTGCAAACATGCTGAACCTCTTATGAATGAAGGCGGGTCAATCTTCGCACTCACATACCTTGGGTCTGAATATGTTGTTGCAAATTACAATGTAATGGGTGTTGCAAAAGCTGCATTAGAATCTTCAATGAGATATTTGGCAGCAGATTTAGGCAAAAAAGGTGTTCGCGTCAACTGTATTTCAGCAGGTGCTGTCAAAACACTTGCGGCTAAAGGTATTTCAGGATTTGATAAAATGCTTAAAGCTGCTGTAGCAAAAGCACCTCTCGGCCGCAATGTTTCACTTGACGATGTTGGTAAAGCAGGTTTATATTTGGCATCAGACCTTTCAACAGGTACAACAGGCCAAATCTTATACGTAGATTGCGGATGCCACGCAGTTTATGCGTCATTGGAAGAAATGGAAATCATCGCAAACTCCATTCCAAAAGCGTAAAAACAATTTGAATAAAAAAGACCGCTTAAATCAAGCGGTCTTTTTTTATTCAACAAATGTGAAATTCATATCCAGTTTTACTTTTAATTCTTTTAAAATATCAGAGGGTTCAATTTCAAGCCCTTCGCAAACACGCCAAAGAGTGCTCAGTTGTGGGTCTTTAATCCCTTTTTCCAAATCTGCCCACATTGATTTTGTCATCCCAATTTCTGCAGAAATCAGACTGATGGATTTTTTTAACTCAAGTCTGCGTTCTTTTACTAATTTACCGAGTTCTTTTTGAAAGAGAATTTTGTTTTCAACGAGTTTTTCTTGCATTCTAAATATTTTAGTGCTAAATTAAGAACAAATTGTGCTAATATTAGAACAAAGGAGGATTTTGTGAAAAAACAAGGTTTTACAATGGCTGAAGTACTTATAACCATGGGTGTAATTGGAGTTGTTGCAGCTATGACTTTGCCATCTGTTATAAATAACAGCCGCAATAAACAGCTCGAAGCTGGTTTAAAACGCTCATATTCTGTTATCAGTCAAGCGCTTGACATGTATCAGGCTGAAATAGGAGAAAAAGTTACCTCTGAAAATATAGGATACCATAAGTTAAAACCAATATTAATGAAATACATACAAACAGCACAGGATTGCGATTGGGGCTATGCTGGTTCCGGTGCTGCAGCTGATATTACAAACAAAGCCTGCATTAGAAACTATTCAAATGCGTCGGAAGATGATACAACTTACAAAAATTACACAGGTACAAATAATATCTTATTAACATACTTTGATGACGGTCAATTTGTCATGAATGATGGAAGTCTTGTCTTGATTGAGAATAGCGGATACGACCTTTATATTTCAATTGATGTCAACGGATACAATAAAAACCCTAATCGCCTCGGGCAAGACTTATTTATGTTTCAAATCGATAAAAAAGGTGCGCTTTTGCCCATGGGAGTTGAGGGTTCGACCTATTACAGCAAAACATCGAATTACTGTTCTTTAACATCTACAGGCTCATTGAACGGTGCTGGATGTACTTATAAGGCACTTACTGACAAAGATTATTTTAAAAATCTCCCTAAATAAGTTTTGCGCTACTTTTTTTTGTGGTATTCTTTTGACAGAGCGACTAAAATAAGAAGGATTAAAAATGACAGATACTGCAATAAAAATCGAAGATTTACCAACGGTTTACGACCCGAAAGCAACGGAAGAAAGCATTTACAAATTCTGGGAAGAAGGCGAATTTTTCAAAGCCGACGCGAAAAGCAAAAAGCCTCCGTATTCTATTGTAATTCCGCCGCCGAACGTAACCGGAGTGCTTCACATGGGCCACGCGCTCGATGAAACTTTGCAGGATATCTTAACCCGTTATCATAGAATGGCAGGGTTTGAAACCCTCTGGCTGCCTGGAACCGACCACGCCGGAATTGCTACTCAAAATGTCGTAGAAAAGAAACTTCGAGAAAAAGGACTTTCACGCTACGATTTGGGACGTGAAAAGTTTTTAGACGAAACATGGAAATGGGCAAATCAGCATAAATCCGCAATTCTTGACCAGTGCAAACGCTTGGGTGCCTCTTTTGACCGCTCAAGAGAACGCTTTACATTTGATGAAGGCTGTTCTGAAGCTGTAAAAGAAGTGTTTGTCAGATTATATGAAAAAGGCTTGATTTACAAAGGAAAATACATTGTAAACTGGTGCCCGCGCTGTAACAGTGCGATTTCCGACGTTGAAACGGAATATGTTACTGAACAGGGGCATATGTGGGAAATTTCATACCCGCTTAAAGGTGAATCAGGTGCGATTATTGTTGCAACAACCCGTCCTGAAACAATTTTCGGCGACGTTGCAATTGCTGTTCATCCGTCTGATCACAAATACTCTGAACTTATCGGAAAAACAGTTGTGATTCCGCTTTCAGGACGTGAAATTCCGATTATTGCAGACGAATACGTTGACAAATCTTTTGGAACAGGCGCAGTTAAAATTACGCCTGCACACGATCCTAATGATTACGAAGTCGGCAAACGCCACAACTTAAAACCAATCTGGGTAATTAACGAAGACGGCACAATGAAGGCTTGCGGTGAAGTTCCGCCGGAACTTCACGGGCTTGACCGTTATGAAGCGCGTGAAAAAATTGTCGGAATGCTTTCTTACAAAAACTTTTTGCTCAGAACACGCGATCATGAGCACAATGTCGGCAAATGCCAGCGTTGCGGCACTACAATAGAACCGCTTTTGTCTGAACAATGGTTTGTAAAAATGGAACCTCTTGCAAAAGAAGCGATTGCGGCGGTTAAAGACGGCAGAATTAAATTCGTTCCTGACAGATGGGAGAAAAATTACCTTGGCTGGATGGAAAATATCCGCGACTGGTGTATTTCACGCCAACTCTGGTGGGGGCACCAAATTCCGGCTTACTATCACAAAACAACTGGTGAAATGGTTGTTGCACGCGAAAATCCGGATCCGGCAAATTATATTCAGGACCCTGATGTGCTTGATACCTGGTTTTCATCGGGCTTGTGGCCTTTTTCAACAATGGGCTGGCCAAATACGGACGCAGAAGATTTTAAGAAATTCTACCCGACTACAACTTTAGTTACAGGATTTGATATCATCTTCTTCTGGGTTGCAAGAATGATTACAATGGGGCTTGAATTCACAGGAAAGGCTCCGTTTTCGACGGTTTACATCCACGGGCTTATCCGCGACGAAAAAGGACAGAAAATGTCAAAATCCAAAGGCAACACAATCGATCCTGTTAAAATTATTGACAAATACGGCAGCGACGCATTGAGATTTACAATGACATCCCTCTGTACTTACGGCGGCCAGGATATCAAAATCAGCGATGAAAGATTTGAATACGGAAGAAACTTTGCTAACAAAATCTGGAACGCATCAAGATTTGTTTTGATGAACCTTGCCGGCGTTGACAATGAAGAAATTGATTTTGGTAACCTTACAATTGCTGATAAGTGGATTTTGGATAAACTGAATAAGACAGCTAAAGAAGTTAATGAAAATATTAAAGAATTTCGTATTGGCGAAGTTGCTCACACTCTTTACGATTTCTTCTGGAATTCTTACTGCGACTGGTACGTCGAAATTGCGAAGATTCAACTTCAGGACGCGAGTGAGCAGAGGGCGCAAGGCGACGCTAAGGCGACGGCTGGAGACCCGTTTAACGCGAACGAGCAAGACAATGCAAGGAAGCTTAACACTCAGCGTGTTTTAAGATATGTTCTTGACATGTCTTTGAGAATGCTTCATCCGATAATGCCGCATATCACAGAACGTGTTTGGCAGCTAATTCCAAAGAAAACTGACTTCAAGGCTTTGATTGTTGCAGAATTCCCGCAGTATGACGAAAAACTTGCGTTCCCGAAAGATGCAAAAGAAATGGAACTTGTTTTTGAAACCATTACCTCTTTGAGAAATCTAAGACAAGGTTTTAATATTGCGATGTCAGTCAAATTCGATATCATTATTAATGCCGATAAAGAAGAAGAACCGATTTTCAAAGAAATTGAAGCTTATATTAAGCGTCTTGCGCGCGTTGAAAATATCAGCTATCTGGAAATTGGAGCTGACGTTCCTAAAAAATCAGCAGCAGCTGTTGTTTGGGCTTCAAAAATAATTGTGCCATTGGAAAATCTTATTGATTTCAATGAAGAAATCGCCCGCCAGCAGAAAAAACTGGATAAGCTTACTGCTGAAAAGAAATCCATGGAAGGCAGAATTAATAATCCAAAATTCGTTGCCAATGCCCCGAAAGAACTTATTGAACAGACAAAAGACAGAATTAACGAAATTACCCTTCAGGAGAAAACAATACAAGAACTGATAAATTCACTTAAAAACTAACTAAAATCAATAAAAAATATATTTAAACAAAGGTTAATTTGAAATATTTTTAAATTTTTGTTAAAGAATATTAAAAAAGATTTACAAATTGACAATATTTTGCTACAATAAAATTCGTAATTAGTTAGTGTCAATGACAATGGAGTAAAGATGGCATCAGGTGAATTAGATTTCGAAGAATTACTAAAGCAATATGACTATAATTTTCAGAAAGGCGATTTAGTAAAAGGATTAGTATGCGGCTATGACAGTCAAGGTGTAATGGTTGATATAGGAGCAAAAACCATTGCAGTAGTTCCCACTCGAGAAGCCGTCGATAAAGACGAAAATGTAGAATCAAAACTTGAAAAAGGTAAAGAATATGAATTTTTGATTATCAAGGAAGAGGACGAAGACGGAAAATTTCTTCTTTCCCGTAAAAAAGTTGACTTTGCTTATGCTTGGAAAGAGCTTGAAAAAGCAAAAGCTGCTGATGAAACAATTCTCGGAACAATTGCAGGAATTGTTAAGGGCGGCGTGCTGGTTGAAATTTCAGGCGTAAGAGGATTTGTTCCTTCGTCTCAATTGAGAAGCAAAGAAACTGATTTGGAAGTCGGCGCTAAACTGGAATTGAAAATTCTTACTCTTGACAGCCAGCAGAATAATTTTATTCTTTCAAATAAAAAAGTATACGAAGATAGCGCTGTTGAAGCACGTAAAAATGTGTTTTCACAAATTGAACCCGGCCAGATTGTTAAAGGTGATGTTGTAAGAATTACTGATTTCGGCGCCTTTATTGATTTAGGCGGAATTGACGGACTCCTTCCGTTATCACAGCTTTCATGGAGATGGATTGACCACCCGACAGATATCTTGAAAGTCGGTGACAAAATTGATGTTGAAGTTATTGCCGTTGACCATGACAAACAGCGTGTTTCACTAAGTTTAAAAAAACTCGAGCCGGATCCGTGGCTTGAAGCTGAAAAACAAGTTAAAGAAGGCGACAAAGTTGAAGGTACCGTTACCAGAATTAAACACTTTGGAGCTTTTGTAGAAGTTTTCCCGGGCGTAGAAGCTCTTTTACCGCACAACGAAGTCGTCGAACTTCAAAACCGAAAAGATTGTATTCTTCAGGTAGGTGATAAAGTTGAAACTTATATTCTTAAATTCAACCCGGCAGACAAACGAATTGCCTTAACAGTTAACGAACCAAAAGCTTCTGAAGAATAAGCTATAAAATAAATATTAAAAAGCTGCCGTTTTGTGGCAGCTTTTTTAATGCTTATTTTATATGAAATTTCAAAAGATATATACTCCAAACGTATTATTTTTAGGATTTTTAATTGTATATTCTGTTGGATATACCGTATAATTATTTTAGATTATGTTGACTTTTTAAGAAACATAATTATACAACATTATGAAGTAGGTATTAAATATTTTTTTATACAGAAGGAGAGAACTTTATGGGCATGGCAGCATCACAAGCAAGATATCTAGGCTTGACCGCACGAAAAACTAACGTTGAATACGAAGGACAACAGATTAACCAGGCTCGTACCGCGCTTGCAAACCAAAGTGCAAATACATTTAACGATTTGCTTGCATTAGAAGTTCCAACTGCTCCAAGTACTCAGGATTACACAACAACCCAATACTCATATGAAGATGGTACTGTCGGTGAAACGATTACAAGCATGGAGCCGATTTCTAATGACCCGGACGGCTACAACTATCTTGTAACCCATTACCATTATGCAGATGTTTACACAGGCGTTGAAAATATTAAACGTAATCCGCAGGTTTACGTTAACGATAGAATTGAAAATAAAGAAATTGAGGAAAATAAAGTCGAAGCTTCTGTTGACCCTGCTACAGGTGAAACAACTTACGCAGTAAAGGGTAAGGATTGTTCAGCTTATGATGAAACCGATGAAGAGCAAAAAGCACTTTACGATGAACTTTCCAATAGTTTTTCAGATATCAAAAATGCAGATCCTGCTAACCTTTTGACTTATAAGGATGCCGGCGGTAAATACCATTTTGTTCTGCGTGACCAGGTTGAAGCGGCTGCAAATGGTACAGGTGAAATGTCCGATTATTATTTGAAGAATTCAAAGCCAACTTCAGAAACAATTGAAGCAAATGCTATTGCAAAAACAACAGATCCTGTTACTGGTGCATCATCTTATTTAGTTAACGGTAACCAATGTGTCAAATATGATGAAAATAACGAAGTTTATAAAACAGCTTACGATAAAGCAGTTGCAGAAAACCCATCTTTGGGCAAACTTAATCCAGAGCAGCTTTATACGTATAACGATAAATACGGTGGAATACATTTTATTTCACAAGATGATATTGATGGTGTTATGACAGGCGCCGCCGCAGCTACTGACTATTCTGTAACTTCTGGTGTTCCGGTTTCTATTGGTAATATTGACTTGGAAATTTATGACCCGACTGATAAAGAACAATTGTCAGCTTATGAACAAATTCTTAAAGATTGGCCTGAATCTGATTTTGCAGCCTCCGAACCACCAATTTATACTTGGGTTAGTAATGGTCAAAGATATTTTGCAAGTTATGAAGACTTGATGGCATCCTGGGAAAGCGCCCCAGATCCGGCATTACCAACTGAAAATCAAAATAGTTTGAAATATTATTGTGCTAAAGATGTTTCAACAAAAATTGAAGTGACTGAACGTGCTTTAATTGATTTTAATAGTGAAGGACGTGCAGAAACAATTAAATTTGAAGATTCTTCTGTTGTAAGAACTTTAAATGCTGAAACTATTACTGATGAAGCAGCTTATAACGATGCTATGAACCAATATAATTATGATCAAACTGTTTATGAAAAAGCAATTCAGGATATCAACGCAAAAACGGAAAAAATCCAAGAACAGGATAGAACGCTGGAACTAAGATTAAGACAGCTTGATACAGAACAGGAAGCGCTTCAAACTGAAATGGAAGCAGTTAAGAAAGTAATTGATAAAAATATTGAATCAACATTTAAAACATTTGAATAATCTTATATGGCAGTTATGTTCTGCCGTCTAGGTCAAAAGAGGTAAAAATGGCTTATAAAAATGACAGTTATCTGGTAATAGCAAATAAATTCGGTTCCGCAAGCGGAGACGCGAAAGCGCAGTTGTTTGAAACATATGACAAACTTCGTGATTTGACTGTATCAGGGAGTGGCAGCGGCACCGGCTTTGAAATGACCGGCAGCTTTTTATACAGAATGGCAAGCCTTCTAGCGCCATCTTCATATGCGACTGTATTTGGAGCCTCTGAATCGATGAATATACCGGGAACTTCTTATGCGTCACAATTGACAGGTCAATCCGCTTTTGGCATAGATGCGTTGTATAATTATTCGGGTTTTCCTGGAGGCGGTGCCGCTCCAGTTTCTTGGGGATTAGATGGATACGCAACCGGCGGTGCCGCTTCGATACTTTCCGGCTGGGGAACTGATTACGGTGTAGCAACCGGTTATGCGTCCGGGGTCGGAGGAATTGCTGATGTTGCAAGTGCCGCTGCATACGGTGTTGGCGCGGCAAATGGCTGGGGTATGGTCGGCAGAAATATTGTTCTTCCGGTTGCAGGTATAATTTCCGGCTGGGGCGGTATAATGCAGGCTGCGGCGCCTTATTTGGGTGAATACGGACTTCCGGCTCTTGTTATGGGTAACTTAATGCAAGGGACGACATCGGCTGCTCTTGCGGCTTACCAGAATGTAACCGGAAACATTACGGCAAACGCTGATACAATTCTTTCCAATAAAGTTCGAAACATTGAAACTGTGTGCAAAATGCTTGACACTCAAGGTGATGTTGTGAAGAAAATGCTTAAAGAATCAATCGACGGCGACTCAAAAGCTATTCAGAATCTTTAGTTTTTAAGGTAGGTAGTATTTGTGTTTGAAAGACGTTAAGACGATAGGTTGTTAAGACGTTGAGTTCTTAACGTAAAATTTTTTAATAAGCAGGTCAGTTTTACTAATCTGATAATTTTGATGTCGTAAGTATTAATTAGTATAGAGGGGTGGTATCTATTAGGGTGTAATATTTCGTAAACTTTTGTAAGATAGTTTAAAGTTTTAACAAGTTTATACCGAGATATACTTTGTAATGACTCAAATGACTTACAATGTTAAAACATGTTAAGAAAATCCCGAAACCATGTCAATTCCAAGATTTCAAATGTTTTTATATACTTGTAGGTCTAAAGTGTAAAGGATTATCATGATTCAGCAAACTTTAGAGATGAATGTAAAGCGGTTCTTAGATTTCGCAATATATTCAAAAAATTTCCTTATAAGAAAGAATCCCATAAAAGCAATGGCTAATTCATTTATGGATGGACTTCGCGACTTTCTTACAATGAACAAAAAAAGAAAGATGGCACAGTACAGATTGAATTATCACATGCACCAGTTTAAAAAGATGGAACAGTTGATTGCTGAAAACAACCAGCACACCTTCTTAAAGGGAAACAATCTTAACGAAACCAGATAAAGGAACGGAAAAATGGGTGTCATTACAGATACAATAAGAATGCAGTACTTGAATAACGTCAAGCTTGATTTGGAGTACAAAATTCAGCTTGTGACACAGGCAAGAATGGGGCTTTCTCAATCTGCAAGTGATTTGATGCAAGTCGGCACCGATTATTCACCTGATTCGCCGGTTGTAAAACAGCTTAATCAAAGACAGGCGAAATTAAAAGTTTTAGAGCAAAAGTTAGAGCAGCAAATGATTCAATACCAGACAAGACTTCAAATGGTTTCAACAGAACTTGAAGCATGCCGTTCAAGATTGAATAGCAGTATAGGAAGAGCCTTCTCTTACGGCTAACCTGTAATTTAGTTTCCGGCTTGGATGAATAAACTTATAATATCATTAAGCTGTGAATATTGACGGTGAAGTTTCTGTGTTTGGCTTTCCAGAAGGTTAATCTGGCGTCTGTATTCAGCTATGTTATTTTGGCATTCACGTGCAGATGCGTTAAGGTTTTCCTGAACAGCCTGGGCTTCCTGCAAAACACCTTTCATAGAAATTCCGAGCGCTTCCATTGTTTGTTTGATAATTTGTGCGCCTGTTTGTTTGGAAACATTAGATGGAATTTTTGTAATTAATTGTCTTAAAACTTCAACGTTTGCAGGCAATTCAAAATCATCAAATTCATTGATAAAAGCTTCCGGAGTTGTCGTATGTATTGGAGCCGGAGTTTCTGCAGGCTGCTTAAAGTTCATTGTAAACGGTTGCTGTTTTTGAGCTTCATTTGCAAGATTTTCGTAGGTGTGCACCTGCGGCTGAGTTTCCTGTATAAATTCAAACGCCGGCATTGTTTCATTTAATAAAATCGGTTCTTCTGTTTTTTCAGGTTCCTGAGTTTGTGTTTGAGTTTGTATAATATCAACGTCAGTTTGCTTTTTTAGTGCATCAACTATTTTTTTGCCTACGCCGTCTGTCATTCTGTTATTAACCATCTTGTTCCTCTAACTTTCTACTAAGATATAAAAATTATACAAAAGACACAATTTTATTTCAAGAAAAATAAGGCTTTTATCTCCAAATGGTTACGAAATGCTAAGTTTTAGATTGGAATACAAGTTGCATGAGCATTTGAAATATGTTATAGTAATTCGTACAGTTTGAGAGGTATTATGAGAAAAAAAGTTTATGTGAGTGTTTATGATTATACAGGGCTTACAGATTACTTAAATGTTTTGAGTGATAAATTTAATTATGATATTTTTTCATCAGGCAGCACGCTTGAATATTTAAATAAAAATGGATTAAATGCAGAAGATATTTCAGAGTTGGGAATTGCAGACGGATTTTACGCAAGAACTTTTTTGGAAGATTTTATCCGCAAGAATTTTGATATGGTAATTATTAATTTCAGGCCGGTTGATGATATTGCTGAAAAAACAGATGATATAAAAGCTTTTATTGAAACCGTAAATCTTCTTGATTTTTCTATTCTTCGTGCGGCAGCAAAGGTTTTTGAAAACACCATTGTTGTAACAGAAAAGTCCGAATTCTATAATACAATTAATGTTAATTCATACGATAAACAGAAACTTTCGCTAAAAGCTTTTCAGTATTTGTCTGATTACGACGAGGCGATTGCTGAAAAAATTGCGGTTTATTCCGGCGAGGATGAACGCAAACTGCTAAATTTAACAAAATTATATGAACTTAAATACGGTTCAAATCCATATCAAAGAGCAGCTTTCTATAAGTGTGAAAACATGGCGGATTATAGAGTTCTTAACGAAAAGGAGCTTTCGTACAACGATATTTTAAACCTCAACACAGCACTTAAGCTTATAAGCGAATTTTACGATGTAAATGCCGCCGCAATAGTTAAACACAATCTCCCTTGCGGTGTTGCATTAGGAAGAAGTCTTTTTGACGCTTATACAAAAGCCTTTGACTGTGATCCTTTTGCTACCTTTAGCGGGACAATAGCTTTTTCTCAAGCTGTAAATTTTGAAGTTGCAAAACAATTAAGTTCAATGTCTGTAAAAGTTGTTGTTGCACCATATTACGAGGATGATGCGCTGAAACATCTTATACAGAATTCCGATTTGAAAATAGTCAGAATTTATACCGAATTGAAAAATTTCAAAAAGTTTATAACAGAAGAAATTATTTCAACGCCTTTGGGAACGCTTGTTCAAGAGCCTAACAAAAGCGAACTTGATAAAGATTTGTTCAAAGTTGTGACTAAGACAAAACCTACAGCGGAACAGCTTGAAGATGCAATTTTTGCCTGGAAAGTTGTAAAATATGCAAGAACAAATGCTGTTGTAGTCGCTAAAGATTTTAAAACCACAGCTATTGCACAGGGTCATACTAATAATGTTACAGCAATTGAAAATGCAATGGATATCGCATGCGAAAATTCCAAAGATGCCATACTGGCAACTGATGAAGCAATTATTACAGGAGAATGCGTAAACGCAGCGGCCCAAGGTCGGATTTCGTTGATAATTCAGCCCGGCGGCTCTGTCAGAGATAAAGAAGTTATTGCAGCCGCTGACAAATTCGGCATTGCAATGGTTGTAACCGGAATTCGAAATCTCAGTTTTTAACCCATATCAGCAATGATTTTCTCGCGCAAACCGGGATAATGGTTTAAAACATTTTCTAATTGAATATCAAACAGATTTTCGCCATGGTCGTTAATCTGGCAAAGACATGGTCCGTTAAGGGTTTCTTCAATCAATATAGGATACTTTATATTGTTTTTCACAGCCATGATTTTGGTATTATTCAAAACGGCCATCATCCAGAACCATATATCATCGTTTGTCGGAGCAAGTTCCATAAATAATTTTTCGTTTGTAATATCCTTGTATAGTGAATGCGGCGGGTAAAGAACTCCTCCGCCTCCGCTTAATTTGTTTGCAAAAGACGGAAATTTGTAATTTTGTTCATATCTGCCCTTAAGTCTGCCGTTTTTGAGTAAAATTTTTGTTGTTCTGTGACAATGGATGTGTTGTGGAAATTCCAGATACGAAGTGTATAATCTTTCAAGCCATTCTTTATCATAAAATACATCGTCATCAGTAGTAACTATTATATCTTCCGGGTGTTCAGGAAGAATAGGTACAAGTTTTTTGTAGGGTTTGACATCATGCCACCAGCGGATTGTCAAACCGAATTGTTTCAATCTAAGAATTTCTTCAGGCAAATCTGCTTCAAGGTTAGGAAACTGTTCTTTTGCCAGCCACAAAACCAGCATATCCGGCTTTACAGTTTGCTGTAGAAGCGATGATAAACAAATATGAAGTGTAGGAATTCGTTCAGGAAATGACGTAAGCGAGACAATCAGCTTTGTTTTTCTTGGTGTCTGAATCAACCCGCTCTCGTTTACAGGAATATAATTATATTTTTGCGCAGTGTTGTATTCAAAGCGCAATCCGCAGATATTTATAATTCTTCTTGTGCCGGCTTTTTCTTTAGTAAAAAGCTTCATTTAGCATAGACCTCTTGTTTTTTGGGTAACTTAAGCATTTGCCCAAGCTTTAGGTTGTACTCTTCCGGTTTGAATACATCAACTCCGCTGGCAGATGTAAATGTCATTTCTCCGAAGTAGATTTTACCGTCAACATTATAGAAATCGACACGAACTAATGCAAAATCTTTTGATAAGATTTCTGCAAGTTCAATCATTTTTTCCAAATTTTTAGGCGGCGGAACTTCCTCTTTTGAATTTTCATACGTTAATAAAAACGGCTGTAAATTCCATTTTGTATCATAAATATTTTCTGTTCTATGTGTGTAGCGTCCCTGGTCAATCCAAATAAATTGAGGTTTGCCGTTGAAGCATAAAATTTTGTAATCGTTAAGCTCGCCTTTTGAGTCCGATATAAAAGCTTCAGCTGTAATCTTTGGCGGAATATTCTTATATTGCATTTCAAAACCGGCTCTGTATGCATAATTACGTTTCATCCATTTATCAAATTTCTTTTTCGCTTTTTTCTTATCGAATTTTGATTTATCTTTTACAATTATGTTCCAGGCGCAGCCATGATTTGCTTTTAGAACAAACTTGTCAGGAAGTTTATCAAAATCAATCTCATCAAAATTATCCCAAACCCCCAGCAGCGGGATAAGGTAATCTTTGCCGATTTTTTCTTCAATCCATTCTCTTACCAAATATTTGTCAGCAAGTCTTGTTTTTAAAGGTGAATTGTCATAAAGTTTTAGCCACTGAATTTTTTCATTAAAAGTTTGTGGATTTTCCAAATTTAAAATTTTTCCTGTTCTTTTCTTGTACCATTTTTTCAAAAGTTCAGGAAGATCGCTTTCATCAAGGTTTCTAGAAAGCGACAATTTATATCCGAAAAGTTTTAGGCAGATGCCATCTCTGTATTTTATTTGTTCAATAATATCCATAAACTATATATCACCTGAATATAATTTTAGAATGATATTTCCAGAAAGTCAATCATAAAAAAAAACGGAGGATTTGATTTCCGCCGTTTTTATCGGGAACGATAAATAGTTACTTGTTTGTGATAACATTAAAATATTTTAATAGAATTATAAAGTTTGTTGGTTGTTTAGATTAAATTTCAGGTCCTGTCAGTCTATAATCTTCTGTCAGATTAATTTATTTATTCTTACCTTTTTATTATAGGACGTAATAAGTCTTATGTCAAGTATTTGTTTAAAATTTAGGACTGATTACGCCCTTAATCAGTTTTGACAGTGCGATTACTATAATAAAAAGAAGGTATTTTATGTTTAAAAATCTTAAAGAAGGTTTTGGTGCTCGTCTCAAAGAGCTTAGAAAAGCTAAAGGTTACACACAGGAAAAGTTGGCAGAAAAACTTGATATTACCCAACGTCAACTTACAAGAATTGAAACCGGTGAGAATTTTCCGTCAGTTGAAACTATTGAAAAAATTAGTTTCTACTTGGAAGCAGACTTAACAAGTCTTTTTGATTTTTCCTGGGATAAAGAATATGCAGTATGTTCCACCGGAACTTATGATAAGCCTGTTTTCGAAGTATGCTTAAAGGATGATGTTGTTGATTTGAGCAAATATCTAAAGAAAAATAAAAGTCCTGTTCATTATAATTTAAAAGAACTTATAAATATTCAGAATTCAGATGAAAGCATGCTTAAATCTGCCAAAAATATTAATCAATCTTTTACAATTGTTTATAAAGATGAAGATGGCGAACTTTCGCATATTAAAACCTACAATCCTGACGGCACAATTGATACTGACATGTCAACAAACAGGGTAAACTGCGAAAGATATTATAAAGCTCTTTGTGAAGATTTGAAACATTACAGTGAAGATCTTAACAGAATGAAATTTGTTCGTCTTGCAATGGAAGCCGTTAAGGATAAAAGCAAACTTGAAGAATTAAAATCCTTAATAAAGGGCATTGAGATTGCACAAGGTATGAATTAAATTAGTTTTAATGTTTTTTGCAAGATTTTAGATTTTATACTAATATTATTTTAAAA
>QAMI01000045.1:0-15059 GCA_003150395.1 Candidatus Gastranaerophilales bacterium
GTTGAACTTCGTTCACCGGATCCTGCATGTAACCCGTATTTAGCATTTGCAACAATTTTGCAAGCTTGTCTTGATGGCGTTAGAAATAAAATCGACCCGCCAGCACCGGTTGAAAGCAATATTTATAAATTGACAACCAAAGAACGAAAAAAACAGCGCATTGATGCACTTCCCGGAAGCTTAGCCGAAGCGTTGGAGCATCTGGACAAATCTCTTGTAGCAAGAGCAGCTCTTGGAGAACATATTTTTAATGAATTTATGTCAGCGAAATCAAAAGAATGGGATGCATTTAGAACGTATGTTTCACAATGGGAAATTGACAAGTATCTTGAAAGATATTAATAAAAAAGCCCGGAATACCGGGCTTTTTGGTTTGTTAGTATTATATGTTTTACCAGTCTTTAAGTGTTTTTGCCCTGCCAATTGAAGCTTGAGCAGTAGGTCCTACAACTATAAACTCTTGTTTGCGTGGATTTATAAGACAAATCTTTTTATCACACTGCTCACAGAAGAATGCTTGCGGCTCTGATGCTGCACAAGATTGTTTTTTGGTACTTTGTGTATACAAGAGGAACGAAAACATCCATTCGTCTTTCATATTATTCTTTTCAAGCGCCTCATTAATTGATTTTACCAGATTTTTACTTGTGGAATTATCCGGGTAAACTAAATAAATTGTTTTAAATTTAGAACGCATGAATTTAAAGGTAGGATCATTTGTATTAACTTTTTTATTAATATTTTTTGGAATTGTTTTTGAACCTTTCACACTGCCATCAAGAATTGCATTAGGATCAATTTCAGGTTCTTTTTCAACCTTAGCAATTTGTTCAACTTCTTCTTGCTTAACTTCTTTTTTACCGGCATTCCTCAAATCTTCAAACAATTTTCCCTGCTGCCAGTACTCAGGATTAGCTTTGTAAGCCAAAAAGCCAACAATCACAATTACCAAAAGCGGTAAAATGCTTGTTTTTTTCTTTTTGACGCTGTTGTTTTTCTTCACAGCCATAGTTCCTCCATTTAACTGTTAATATAAGTAACATTATTATATAACTAAATTTTATATAACATGTCAATAAACTCTTTGATGGAATAATTATTATTAATTACTATAAATGGTTTAGAGATTAGGGTTTTAACATAGTCAAGCGATTTTCCGTCAAGAAAATCTTCGCTGTAAGGCCTTAACATTACAGATGGAATAACGACAACTTCACAATCTGATGTAGAAACCGCTTTTATTAAATCGTCAGAAGTAATTAATCCGGCAACCGTAATATTTTGTCCCCAGTATTCTGATTTAACCGGCCTGACATCAATAGACAAATTTTTAATTTTTTTGCACAGGTCATCTGCAATATGTTTTATAGCATCTTTAGCCGCGTAAGAAGTTGCAAACGTAAACTTCACAGGCCTTGACAATGATTGCGGCAGCTTTTGGGATTTATAATCGTCAATAAGCATTCTGATAGCTCCTACACCGTCCTCAAGCTGCGAAAAATTACCATAATAGGAAGCTGGAGGAATTTTTTCACCCGCAAGCAGGAAAAATTCATCAGAAAGGCAAACCCGTTTAAACTTTGACGCAATTGCAATTGTGTCTTTTGCAACTTTCTCATCAACTTGAACGAGATTTTCCTGTCTGAATTGAGTCACTCCGACCGGAACAATCGCAACTGATAAGACAGTGTTCTTCAATGAAGCCAAATCAGATAAAGTTCTTTCTAATTCTGCACCGTCATTAAATCCCGGGCAAAGAACAATCTGAGCATGAAAAGGAATTTTATTTTTCCTAAACCATTTCAGGTTCTCCATAATTTTGCCGGCGTTAGGATTTCTCAGCATTTTTACCCTAAGTTCAGGATTTGTTGTATGAACTGACACATAAAAAGGCCCCAAATGCATTCTTTTAATCCGTTCTTTATCATTATCATTGAGATTTGTAAGGGTAATATATGTTCCTTGCAGATAAGACAATCGATAATCATCGTCCTTTACATAAAGAGTATCTCTTAAACCTTTTGGCTGCTGGTCAACAAAACAAAAAATACATTTATTAAGACAAGGCTTGACACGGTCAAAAACAGCACTTTCAAAAACAATACCCAAATCTTCGTCAAAATCTTTTTCAATTTCAATGACTTCAATCTCGCCGTCTGACTTTTTAATCTCAAGCGTCAGTAAATCGCTTTTGGAAAGGAAATTATAATCAATCATATCCATCATCGGGGTTTCATCAATGGATAAAATCTCATCACCTGGCATTATTTCCAGGTCTTCGGCAATTGACCCTTCTAAAACTTTACTTACGAGTGCCGGCATTGTCTTTTTCAAACCCTTCTATAATTGTAATCAAATTTCCATACTCACATACTGCATTATCGAGAATTATTTTCTGATAAAAAGATAACTTTGTATATTCATCATTCAAAATATTTTCAGCGTCTGATTTAAACTTCAAAGCCAACATTTTCAGACTAAAAAATAATTCATCTTTTCCACCATCGTCCAAAACTTCAGCGCAAGAAAGTTTTACGCGTGCATTAGAGAAAAATTGAAGCGGATTTTGGCTTAATTCTTCAAGCATAAGCCTTTTTAATTCAGCTTTACCATCTTTTGTAATTGAATAAAATATTGAAAGTTTGCCTCCGTCAGACATCATTTTGCGTGAAGTAATAGAACCTGCCTCTTCAAGTCTTCTTAAAGCAGGCTTGAGCGCACCAAAACTCGGTGAAGTGAACGGCGCAAATTCAGTTTCAATACCTTTATGGATTGCGTACATTGTAAGCTCGCGTTTTGACAAAATATACAAAATTAACAGTTCAATCATATGTCAATAATACCACAGAACAGCGTAAAATAAAAGCATCAGGAATTTTCGCGGGATTACTTTTATTTTACTGGTTTCTTCGGCCAAGCGCCCTCAGAATGACAGAGAAATTTTTTAGTTCAGAAAAAGAAAAAACAAATTGACTTTACAATAATATTTCCGATATAATAAGGCAATGGGAGCCTTTCAAAAATATTATAAACAGTCTGCGACTTATAAGATTTTTTCAGGGATTTTAGGCCACTGTGTCGACTTCCTTGACACCCTGGGGAAAATTTCAATAAAAGGTTTTCAGCTTGCGAAAGCACTATTAACGGCAAAAGTCGAAAGAAAAGAATTGCTTTACCAATGTGAACGCTTTGGTGTAAGCTCGCTTCCGATAACGCTCTCAATTGTCGGTATGACCTCAATAATCGTATCGTCACAAGTTGCTAACGAAATGGTTAAACAAGGGGGCGGCCATCTTGTTGGTCTTTTGATGACAATGTTAATTGTACGTGAAGTCGGAGCAATTATGTCAGGCTTTGCAATAATTTCAATGATTGGCTCTTCCATTGCTTCAGAGCTTGCGACAATGCGCGTAACAGAACAAATTGATGCTATCAAGGTTTTGAAAGTCAATCCTGTTGAATATCTTTTTGTGCCGCGCGTGCTGTCCGGAATTCTTATGATGCCGGCAATTGTTATTATAGCATCTGTTGTAGGGGTTTTAGCAGGCGCATTAACAACTGCAATGACTACAGATTTAAGTTTCAGAGCATACTTTGATTCCGCCTGGCTCGGGGTTTACATGAAGGATTTATTCGTAAGCCTTTTAAAAGCAGTGGCTTTTGGCGGAACAATAGCTCTAATAAGCTGCACCTGCGGCTATTACGCGTCCGGAGGTGCAAAAGGCGTCGGGATTGCAACAACCAAAGCTGTTGTCTGGTCTTTTGTAGCAATCGTAATCTGGGATATGGTATTTGCAATTCTCTTTTTCTTTTAATCTTTACCGATCCGGAACAAAACTTAAATTTAACAAATAAGGAAAAATGAATGAGTATAGAAGTTAAAAATTTAGTGAAAACATTTGGTGAAAACCGTGTAATCGATGATATATCATTTAAAGTTAATGATAGTGAAACACTTGCGATAGTCGGATTCAGCGGCTCAGGGAAGAGTACTATTCTAAAGCTTATCTGCGGACTTCTAACACCTGACAGCGGCGAAATTATAACTTCGAAGGGCGATATTGCAATGGTTTTTCAATATTCGGCACTTTTTGATTCTCTTAATGTTGCTGATAACATATCGTTTGCACTTAGGGAAAGAAAAGACTTGCGAAACAAATATAACCAAAAAGATTTAAAAAATATTGTTTCACAAAAGCTTGAACTTGTAGGCCTCAAAGGCATTGAAGATAAATTTCCATCCGAACTTTCCGGCGGCATGCAAAAGCGCGTAAGTTTTGCCCGTGCAATCGTAACAGAACCGAATTCTATACTTTATGATGAACCGACCTCCGGCCTTGACCCGATTTCATCAACCTTAATTGAAGATTACATTGTAAGATTAAAAGATGAAACAAAAGCAGCATCAATTGTCGTAACCCACCAGATGTCAACGATTACAAGAACAGCTGACAAGGTTATTATGCTTTATGAAGGCAAAATCGTTTTTGAAGGAACTCCGGAAGAAATGCTGAAACAAGATACCGAATACACAAAACAATTCGTTACAGCATCTCTGGAAGGCCCCATGAAGATGATTGCATAAATACATTTTAAACTTGCAAAAAATTTGGAAAATTTGTATTATAATAAAGGAGCATAAAAATTAAAGGAGGATTAATAATGCTACAATTCAGTAAACACAATACTTTGAGCCATGGGGGGGGGGGCTTCTGAATACTCTCCTTTAACTTTTAACAGACAAAAACCCGCTTTTGCGCTTGCTGAATGTGCTACGCACGTAGATATCTCTAGAAACAATCGTAAAACTGCATTTACTTTAGCAGAAGTTCTAATCACCCTCAGCGTAATCGGAATCGTAGCTGCAATGACTTTGCCAACCATAATCAACCGAGCTAACGAAAAACAGTGGAAAGTTGCTTACAAAAAAGCGTATTCAAGCATGACACAAGCCTTTTTAAAAATGCAGGCGAACGATGATGTTCTTGATATGACGGACACTGAAGGACATGGATCACCAAACATCGGGGAAAACTTTAAAAGAATGTCAAAGTATTTCAATACAGTAAAGACATGTTTTGATAATAATGCCGATGAATGCTGGGTTTGCGCAGAAGGTCAAGCCGGTTATATTTATACTGGAGGGCCGGAGTGGCTTGGATGCCAGACAAATAGTTACGCATTTATTGATTATTCAGGTATTGCTTGGTACTTATATTCAAATAGAGAATGGCCGGTTCTTGTTGATGTTAACGGAAATAAAAAACCTAATCGACTTGGACAGGACAGATTTGTAATGCGATTTGCTGCAAATGGAACAAGTGCAACTTATATTGAAAGTCCTGATAAAATTATTCCCTGGAGGGACTTTAGATATAAAGACCGCTGGTGTCCTTCAGGTTATTGCTTATATACAACCTGGCTATTAGAGTAAAATTGTAAAAATTAATCATTCTGACACAAAAAATTACAATCTTTTGCATTAGTAATTATTTTTTGCTATAATTCTTATGCAGTACTAAATGAGGATATGTGATGAAAACACTTACGCTGGAAGAAAAATTATTCAATGCTGATGTTATGACATTAGACACCTATATAATGTTTAAATTAAAAGAAATTACAGAGAATTTAAAACCGGAACTTATAAAAAAGAACCGTGCCCCAATTTCACTTTCAATGGGCGCACCAACAGCAAAGCCGCCGGAAGCTCTTCTTAACAGACTAAAAGAAATTCTCAACGAAGAAAATATACACCTTTATTCAATTCCAAAAGGTGAACCATATTTTAGAAAAGCGATTGCTCAAAGGATGAAAAACCGCTTTGGTGTTGAACTTGACCCGGATAAAGAAATTTTCTCTCTTATGGGATCAAAAGAAGGTATCGCCAACTTAATCAGATTTTTAGTTACGCCGAAAAAAGAAGTTAAGGAAAAAGATATTATTTTAGTACCGGATCCGGGCTATGCTTCTTATTTGGAATTTATTAAATGTTCAGGCGGTTATGCTTATCCTGTGCCTTTGACTAAAGAAAATAATTATCAACCGGATATGGATGAGATTTTGAATAATTTGATTAAAGATGGTTTTAATCCGGAAAATATCAAGGGCATGCTGATGAATTACCCGAATAATCCGCTCGGAGTCAGCACGACAAAGGAATATGCTGCAAAAGTCGTTGAATTCTGCAAAAAGCATCAAATCCTTTTGATGTCTGATGCGGCATATTGCGATTTATATTTTGATGAAAACGAAAAACCCTTCAGTATTTTCGAACTTGAAGGCGCAAAAGACATTGCTGTTGAATTTTTTAGTTTTTCAAAACCATATGCAATCACAGGCTGGCGTTTAGGCTGGGTTTGCGGAAATAGCGCAATAATACAGCGTTTTGGCAAAGCAAAGTCAACAATTGACAACGGAATTTTCAAAGCACTTCAAAAGGCCTGCGCCGAAATTCTCAACTCAAAAGAAGGCGATGATTACATAAAAGCCGGTAATCAGAATTATAAACACAAACAAGCAATCATGGTTAAAGGTTTCAAAGAATTGGGCTGGGAAATTGATGAAACATCAGTTCCACACACGACCTTCTACTTGTGGCTTCCGATTCCGCCAAGATACAAATCTGCATTTGAATTTTGCAAAGATGTTCTTGAAAAGTCCGGAGTTGTTCTTGTTCCTGGAAATGCTTTTGGGGCGCATGGCGAAGGATTTTTCAGATTATCTTATGTTTGCAGTGACGAAAAATTGCAGGAAGTTATCGATCGCTTTAAAGCAGACGGATTTAATTATTAGTCCATATGACAAGGACAATATATTGATGTGGCTGAGCTTTAGAGGTCTGTGGAATACACCATCATCGTCACAATGCATTTATAAACACAAGCGGTAATGCTATCATTGAACGTCAAAGCGTTGATTATTAAAAGCGGCTTTTGTATGACAGATCCAATGTACTGAGGTGGCTCAGCTGTATAGGTTTGGGGAATACACCATCATCGTCACAATGCATTTATAAACACAAGCGGTAATGCTATCATTGAATGTCAAAGCATTGATTATTAAAAGCGGCTTTTGTATGACAAATCCAATGTACCGAGGTGGCTCAGCCACAAAAAGAGCCTTTAAAAAGGCTCTTTTATTATCTATATATTAAATCGGCAAATTTATTTTGTCCCTTTTATGTTCTATGAAAGTGCCATCAATGCTTTAATAGAACGGGCGTTATCTCTAACTTCTTCTTCAGAATTGTTTTCTACAGTGTCTTCAAGAATTCTGATAGCTTCAGCTTTGTCTTCAAGGGATAACAATTCATTAATAGTGCTCATTGCAACACTTGTTGACAAATCGTTTATGCCTTTACCTTTGTTTGTAATAACAACTCTTAATGATTCAGGCATGTTTTTTTGAACAAGAGCCTTAGCGGTCATTTCACGAACTTCGTCTACTTTAGAGTTTGTACCAATATCTTCTAAAACAGCTACAGACTCAGGATTTTGATGCATAGCCAACCCATCAATAATATTTTTAACATTTTTTACTATTTTTCTATCTACCATTAATTATCCCTCCTAAACTGCAGCTTCCCAAGCTTGTACATTATCCATTAACAACTGCCTTGGGATAGACAAGTCTTCCATTTTTGAAATTTGTTTTGCTGAAATTCCGGGCTCAAACATTGTATGAAAAGCCTCATTCATTCTTTCACCCATTTTTGAAATTGCCTGTTTTGCAGGTTCAAAAGTAATTTCAGTGTGGCTTAACTTGTCCCAGCAATTAACAACATTATCTTTAATTCTGTTTCCAAAAGCAACAACTGATTCAAGGCCTTGCTGGATTTTATTTCCAATACCAGCGATTGAACCTACAAGAGCGCTTGCTTTCAGCTTGCCGGTAAAATTGATTTTGTTACTATTGTTTTCTTTTGATTTACTGTTTTCGCTTACAAAAACGTCTGCTGTTAAAACGTTACCTTTAAATGATGTTTGCGCAAACGGGTTTGAAGAACGGGCAACAGTTGCTTCGTGCTTTGTAGGATTAAAAATACGTTCACGAATGCTTGAGATAGATAATAAATCTGCCATATGTGTAATCCTTTCTTTTTGTACAATTACTACATTATCAGAATACCATAGCATTTTAGAATGTTATCAACCTTTTGGAGTATTGTTGAAGCAAAATTATATACAAAAGTTGGAGGATTTTTTCGAACATTAAAAAAATATTCATGCTATTATACAGTTATGGGATATTTAGAAAAATTAGTTGACCTGATAGGAGTACTCCGCTCAGAGAATGGATGCCCGTGGGATAGGGCACAAACCCATTCTTCACTCAGACCGAACATGCTTGAAGAAGCTTATGAGGCAGTTGACGCTATCAACAGCGGCGATATGACACATTTAAAAGAAGAATTGGGCGATGTTCTTCTACAGGTAATCCTTCATTCACAAATAGCCAAGGAGGAGCAGGCTTTTGATATTGAAGATGTTGCCAAAGGACTTCATGACAAAATTATTCACCGCCACCCGCATGTTTTCGGGGACGTCAAAGTGAATTCGGCTGAAGAAGCACTAAAAAGCTGGGACAACATAAAAAAAGTAGAAAAAGCTCACAGAAAATCAGCAATGGACGGAGTTTCAAAATCCCAATCAGCTTTAATGAGCGCGCAGAAAATCAGCAAAAAAGCTGTTAAATGCGGGTTTGAATGGCGTGATGAACAATCTTTAATGGATTGTATTTACTCTGAATTTAAAGAATTTAAGGAAGCCTCAAATGAAAAAGACAAAGTTCACATGGAAGAAGAAATGGGAGACATTCTTTTTGCCGTTGTGAACCTTGCCAGATGGAACAAAATCGACGCAGAACAGGCGTTAATTAATGCCAACAAAAAGTTCATGATGCGTTTTCGGAAAATGGAAGAACTTGCAGTAAAACCGCTTGAAGAATATTCATTTGACGAATACGACGCACTCTGGAAACAGGCAAAATCCGCTCTGGCAGCATCTGATAAGAATTGTTAACAATTATTAACTTACTCCGTCCCCAAAAAGCAATTCTCAGATGCAAAAATCGTTTATATAAATATACAGGAAAGAGGTTTTCATTATGAAAGAACAAGAATTAAACACGTTAATGTCAGTAGTTTCAGATCCGATTAAAAATGTTTATAAAATCGAATCAAGAAAAGATTTAGAAGAAATTCAGCGTATAATTCGCATATTCAATATTGCAGAAGAACAACACAACAAACATACAATGCTGTCTATTAAAAATCTTGCAACATTAAAACTTGTATTAAGCAATAATTAAAAAATTTTTAAAAACTTTTTCCTGAAAAAGCGCCGACATTGACACAGCGCTTTTTGTTTTTCTAAAACCAAGGATAATCATCAGAGATTTTCCAACCATCACTTATTATTTTAGCCGCGCACCTATAGCCATTTGTAGGTGTACAAACTATATCATTAAGTGTAAGAGAACCTCCGAAATTTGGCAAATACGGATGAAAGAAAATTCTATTTGAATTATATAAATCAATCCTAAACTCAAAAATATCAATACCGCGCCGGTTTGGCTTTTTCATACCATTCAAATCCACATAAACAATAACATACGTACTACTTCCTAGCAACGTAACCGCATAGCCGTCATTCAAAACAAATTTCACTGTTCCTTTCAAACTGTTCAGGCTAGAAGCCGGGTTAATACCATTTGGCTGAGACTCATTTTCAGCCCAGCAACCCGATTTTTCGCCGCAATAGGTCAGCACCTTCAAATATTTTTTCAGGTAAAGATTAAAAAACTGTTCGGTATCTGCATAATCAGAGTAAGTTTCTCCGGTCTTAACAGGCGCAAGACTCCAGTATTCAGGCGAGCCGTTAGCCAGCGCCGAATGTTCTATTGCCTGAGACATAACCGTGTAGAACTTTTTTAAACTTGTAACAGTTGTTTGTTTTCTGTATTTGGTAATAACTGCAGGAAGTGTCATCGCAGCAACTATACCAATAATGCCTAATGTAATAAGGACTTCGGACAAAGTAAATGCGGCTAAATTGTAGTTTTTACGTCTTATAAAGTACAACCTGATGCGAAAGTTACTAAAATACAGATTGCCTGCCAGCTCGCGAACCCTTGAAGTTTGATTACAGATGACGTGCAGAAAACTTGACAGATGTTTTCGTAATAATAAAATACCCTTGAGGAGTCTTAAATTCGGGTGCCCCCCCCCCCATTAAATCCAGTTATAGTCATACTTTCAACTCCTTTTTTATACTACATAAAAAGTATAACATATATTTACAAAAATTCAAGTTATATAAGAGAATACAAAGCTGTGCCAAACATAATAAGACCTATTGCAACTGCAATAAATGTTGCAAACATTACGGCACCCGCAGAAATATCTTTTGCCATGCCAACCAGCCGCGAATATTTATTATAATTCAGCGTATAATTCGCATTTTCAATATTGCAGAAGAATAGCACAACAAACATACAATGATGTCTATTAAAAATCCTGCAACTTTCAAACTTGTATTAAGCAACAACTAAGAAGTTTTAAAAACTTTTTACCTAGAAAAGCGCCGCCAATGACACGGCGCTTTTTGTTTTTCTAAAGCCTAAAAGGATAATCATCTGTAAACTCCCAGTCTGAAAGTTCTAATATTCGACTACCACACCTTTTTTCCTTAATTAGAGCCTCACGGTCATTTCTATTTGTGGAGCTACTACATAAAGCTCCCCATTTTTTGATTTTATGGTCAAAATAACCTGTTGAATTCCAAGGACACAACGCAAAGACAAAAGTATCATAATCGCGTTTATTTGGCTTTTTATCACCATTAACATCTAGATTAAAATCTATACAACCTGCACTCTTTACATATGCAATGCTACCATCCGTCAAATATATTGCTACCATCATTTCACCAGAATAATCAGGCTTGACAGATTGTTCTATTCGATGATACTTAATATAAGGTTCTATATAAGTCATTATAAATTCATAAGTATACTCTGGACCCTTAACAGGATCATACACTCCAACTCCATTCTCATTAGTATATGCACCACTCTTGTGAGTCCAGTATTTTGAATCGCCGTTAACTGCTTCTGAAAGCATTATTGCCTGCATCATCATACTATTAAATTTTTTAATCCTTGCACTATATTCTTTATGCTTATATTTTGAAACTAAAGCTGGCAGTGTCATAGATGCAATTATACCAATAATGCCCAATGTAATTAGGACTTCCGCCATTGTAAAAGCAGGATTTTTAAACTTTTTACCAATATATTGGTCTTTTAGCAAGTGTTTTTTACTGAGTCCATTTTCTTTCAAACCTGTCAGAACATGGCTAAAACCTTTTAGGAGCTTATTGCTTGGGTGCCCCCCCCCCCGCAAAACCAGTCATAGTCAACATTTTAACACATCCTTTCATTTATACTACTTACAAAATGTAACATAAATTCAATTAATTTTCAACTTATATTAAAGAATACAGAGCTGTGCCAAACATAATAAGACCTATTGCAACTGCAATAAATGTTGCAAACATTACGGCACCCGCAGAAATATCTTTTGCCATGCCAACTAGCCGCGAATATTTATTATGAAACATTGCATCAAGTGTAAATTCTATTGCAGAATTCAACATCTCTGCAACTACGACAAGACCAATTGCCAAAAGTAAGATACAAAGTTTCGCAATGCTTAAATCCAAAACTAACCCCAAAATAATCACAAACAATGCGACAAAAAAATGAACTCTTATGTTATTTTCACTTTTAAGAACAATTCTTATTCCTTTGCCTGCATTTTTAAAAGTATTGTTAAAACCCTGTGACTTAAATTTACTCATATTTAATTCCTATTGTTTCTAACGCTTGTATCTGCAGAGAGACAATAAAATTATAATCTTCTTCTGTTTGATGGTCAAATCCCAGCAAATGTAATATTCCATGGCTTATTAAAAATGACAATTCCTGCTCATCAGTTTTACCTTTTTTAAGAGCTTCTTCTTTAACCTTATCCAGAGCAATAATAACTTCACCAAGATTAATTTCGCCGTCAAAAATAAACTTCTCTTCGCTATCTGCAAAAATCGCAAAGGTAATTATATCTGCTGGATAGTCTTTGCTTCTGTATTCACGGTTAATTTCATGAGTTTTCGCACTATCACAATAAAGAAAATCAAACGAAATTACACTAAAATCATGCCCGTTCAATGCAGAAGCCTCATACACTTCGGGTTTTGAAAGATAAAACTTTAGGATTTTTTTTGCAGTATCAATTAGTTTCTTTTCATCAACCGGCCAAGCTGTATAAATATTTTCGCTGAAAATATGGTATTTAATTGCCATCTGATTTCTTTTTACCCTCATCATGTTCTTCTAACTGTGAAATTTTGTTTTCCAAATCTTCATCAAGAAGTTTTGCAGGCATTTTAATTTTATTTTTGCTGAATTCTTCAACAATATTTTCTTGATATTTAATTCTGTTGTGCTGCATGCCTCTAAGAATTCTGCTGAAGGTTGAAGCAATAACTTTTATGTCATGGAGCGTGAGCGGGCTGTCAGCAAGCTGTGAATCATTAAGTCTTTCAACAATAATTTTATCAATTATATTGTCGATTTCTTCCGGCGTCGGGTTCTTAAGCGAACGAACAGCAGATTCTACTGCATCTGCAATCATTAATATTGCAGTTTCTTTCATATTGGGCTTTGGACCGGTGTATCTGAATTGTTCTTCTTTAACATTTTCAATACCTTCTTCTTGAACCGCCTGATTATAGAAATACTTTGCAAGCCCTTCGCCGTGGTGCTGGAGAATAAAACTGCTTATAATTGAAGGAAGATGATATTCTTTTGCAAGTTCAACACCGTCTTTCGGGTGGGCTGTGATAACCATTTTACTCAATCTCGGATTAAGCTTTGTATGCGGATTTTCAATGCCAAAATACGATTGGTTTTCAACAAAGAACAAAGGCCGCTTAAGTTTTCCAATATCATGGTAGAAAGCGCCGACACGTGCTAAAATCGGATTTGCACCAATTGCCTCAGCTGCAGCTTCACAAAGATTTGAAACCATAAGACTATGGTGGTATGTTCCGGGAGCTTCAATTTGAAGACGCTTTAACAAAGGCTGATTATGGTCAGCAAGTTCTGCCAATCCATAAGGCGTAATTATTTGAAAAGCACTTTCAAACAACGGAAGTGTTCCAAGAGCTATCATTGAACTTATAATTCCATTTAATAAAATATATGCACTGTTTTTGACAATAAGAAGGTTGCTGACATCAATAAGACACTTTTCAAGCATGTAAATACTAAATAAAATAATTAGTCCTGAAATTGAGATTACAAAGCCGGCTTTGATAAGGTCAAAACGTCTTGAATATCTTATTCTTGAAATAGTAACCATTGAAACAATACTCAAAAGAATAAAAGTAATTAAGAAATGAGTATCATATTGGGCTCCAATAGTTAAAACAGTTAAAAGAACTGTAATAGCTATGAATGCAATCCTTGGATTTGTAAAAATGGCAAGAAGCAAAACATAAGCGGGTATAGGTAAAACATAAGGGGAAAATCCGGTAGGCATTACAACTGCAATTGCCGCCAGCATTATGGACAAAACAGAGGTTATCATAAGATAGCGGGGTTCTAGAAATTGTTTTTCAAAAAATTTCATGTAAGTTAAGAATATTGAAGTTCCAATAAATACAAGGACATATATTGCAAGAAGCCCTTGCCAATTGAGTTCATAAACATTGTATCCGGCCTGTCTTAAAGCATCACGTTTTAATCTTGTTACAGGTTCGCCTTCAAAAACTATTTTATCGCCTTTATGAATAGTTATTTCATAAGGTTTAACAGAATTTTCCGCGTTTTTGCGGGCAATCTCTGTTGCGAATTCATCCACAACAAGGTTAGGAACAATAACCTGATCTAAAAGTCCTTTTATCACAGAAACCTGACGCTTTGAAACGTTTGATATAAGATTATCTGTTATTATTTTATCGATATTATTTCTTTCGTAATCCTTTTCCGTAATACCAGTTCTAAGAACATTAGCAAGCGTCAAATTAGCTTTATCAAACACCTCTCTTAAATCTGAATCTTCAGATTTCAACAGGAAATAAATCACAAACTCTTTTCGTTCCTGATTGGACATATCAAAAAGAAGAGAAAGTTCTTCACGCTTCACATCTTCCGGAACATCTTTCTTTCGAATCTGCATTATCGAATTTTGCAAAGTATCAAGGTTTGACTTGATAAAGTCGTCTTCAGCAGGTGTTAAAACATAATCAACCTTTTGAGCAACTTCTTTTTTATGCTGTTCTGTACGTTTTACATCAATTACCGTCAAAGTTTTTTGTGCAATAACGTCTTTTTTACTTATTCCATTTTCAATAATACTTTGGAAGAAAAAATTCTGAGAAGAAATTATTGCCGTCATTATAATAGTAAAGCCCAAAAAAGCTAAGACTTTTAACGTCTGCGTAGACGTAAAAAATTCTTTTAGTGTAATCAAAAATCCTCTATTATTCATTAATAAATATCCCTCATTTATAAATTATTATTTATTGTACATCTTAGCTGAAATCTTGCAAGTTTTTGACAAGAATATACATAAAATTATTTTTATTATATAATTAAAACATAAAAATTACAATTAATATCAAATTTTTAAAAGTTAAATGACAAATGGGATATGAAAAACTTATTTTTTAATTTTTGAAATGAAAAACTGCATGACATTATTAAACCTGCAGTATTAATTGTCTACTATACGCTTATAGAGCGTAAAAGCACCTTCAAAATTCATACTTAACATAACTTAAAAAACACAAAAAAACTAGCAATTTTTATTATGTTTAAACGTATTAATATATAGAAGGTTTCATTGTTTGGTGAAGTGGCATGAATATCGACAAAACAAAATATCGAATAAAGACTCAAACGCCTGTGATTAATAGAAGACAAAATCAGCCTAATTTTACATCTTCAATTACATTACCGCCGAAAAATAACGCTATTATAATGTCGGATGC
>QAMI01000045.1:17623-23166 GCA_003150395.1 Candidatus Gastranaerophilales bacterium
CCTTTTATCACAGAAACCTGACGCTTTGAAACGTTTGATATAAGATTATCTGTTATTATTTTATCGATATTATTTCTTTCGTAATCCTTTTCCGTAATACCAGTTCTAAGAACATTAGCAAGCGTCAAATTAGCTTTATCAAACACCTCTCTTAAATCTGAATCTTCAGATTTCAACAGGAAATAAATCACAAACTCTTTTCGTTCCTGATTGGACATATCAAAAAGAAGAGAAAGTTCTTCACGCTTCACATCTTCCGGAACATCTTTCTTTCGAATCTGCATTATCGAATTTTGCAAAGTATCAAGGTTTGACTTGATAAAGTCGTCTTCAGCAGGTGTTAAAACATAATCAACCTTTTGAGCAACTTCTTTTTTATGCTGTTCTGTACGTTTTACATCAATTACCGTCAAAGTTTTTTGTGCAATAACGTCTTTTTTACTTATTCCATTTTCAATAATACTTTGGAAGAAAAAATTCTGAGAAGAAATTATTGCCGTCATTATAATAGTAAAGCCCAAAAAAGCTAAGACTTTTAACGTCTGCGTAGACGTAAAAAATTCTTTTAGTGTAATCAAAAATCCTCTATTATTCATTAATAAATATCCCTCATTTATAAATTATTATTTATTGTACATCTTAGCTGAAATCTTGCAAGTTTTTGACAAGAATATACATAAAATTATTTTTATTATATAATTAAAACATAAAAATTACAATTAATATCAAATTTTTAAAAGTTAAATGACAAATGGGATATGAAAAACTTATTTTTTAATTTTTGAAATGAAAAACTGCATGACATTATTAAACCTGCAGTATTAATTGTCTACTATACGCTTATAGAGCGTAAAAGCACCTTCAAAATTCATACTTAACATAACTTAAAAAACACAAAAAAACTAGCAATTTTTATTATGTTTAAACGTATTAATATATAGAAGGTTTCATTGTTTGGTGAAGTGGCATGAATATCGACAAAACAAAATATCGAATAAAGACTCAAACGCCTGTGATTAATAGAAGACAAAATCAGCCTAATTTTACATCTTCAATTACATTACCGCCGAAAAATAACGCTATTATAATGTCGGATGCAATTAAAGATTATATTCCATCTGCCGTTAAAGGTATGAAAAAACTCAGCGATAACATGGGTGAAGTACAAAACATTATAATTAACGCCTTAGGTACAGGATTAGTAGCACCGATTTTTATTAAGTGGAACCCGCTTTCAAAAACTGATGAAGACACCAGAACATATTCAGCATGGCGTCAGCCGGTTTCTGCAGTTCTCACAGTTCTAACACAAGTAGGTATCACAATACCGTTTAATAAAATGATTGATAGACGCGCGAATAAAGGCGTTTATGATGTTGAATACAACAAAACATTATTCCAGGATAAAGATTACATCTCTAAAATTCTCAAACGCCAGTATCCATATGCAACAAAAAATACTATTGATAATATGGTTAAAAAACACATGGAAACTCAAAAAGCTTCTCTTCTCAGAATGATTAAAGCTGATAATGTGGTTTTCAGTGATGATAAAGGCAATTCATTACCTTTTGAAGACAAAAAATTCCGAAAAACAGCCCTTTCTGTTATTGACAATCAAATAAAATACCAGAGAGATG
Source organism: Candidatus Gastranaerophilales bacterium (assembly GCA_003150395.1). Classification (GTDB taxonomy): domain Bacteria; phylum Cyanobacteriota; class Vampirovibrionia; order Gastranaerophilales; family Gastranaerophilaceae; genus Scatenecus. The sequence continues at coordinate 19,264 of QAMI01000045.1, forward strand.
AACTTGAAAAATGTACTGATATAACAATCCCCAAAAAAATACTCAGGGGCGAATATTACAGAAATCATGAAGCCGAAGCTCGAAAAATATTCAATGATATAAATGAAAAATTAAATAAAACAGACAACCCGCAAAGTATAAAAAAATATATTAAAGAGTTGAAAAAAACATACAAAAATTCTGACAGGGAATTATTTGCAATTTTCAACGATATACTTGCAAGACGCGGTAACACTCCTGCCGATCTAAAAATCGCTATGCAGGATAAATTAGCAGGAATTTTGCGTGATATCAACTTGTATACAGGCTTTAAGAGTAAAGAAGAGCTTGTAGCCGGAGTTGAAAACATGGAAAAGAATGTTCGTATTAAGCCTATTGAAGACGCAATTTCCGGACTTAAAGAAGCGCGCAAAAAAATTGAAAATAAAACAACAATCGGTGAGGTCGAAGAATATATTAAACAACTTGTTGGCAAAGACAGTAAACATAGACTTGCAGACTTTAAACTATCAAACAAAATAGCTGAAGCTCTTGACAAAATGGTTAAAAATAACATAAAAGCTCATAAACAAATTACAGGTTTGATAGTCTCCTTCCTGATGCTCCCTGTAACCTGCACGCTTCTAAACTGGTCATACCCAAGATTTATGGATGCAGTATTTCCGAATTTGTCAAACAAAAAACACCCTAATGAAATAAAAAATCTGGTTGATAAAGCAAATCATAAGGAGGTGAATGCATAATGACATTAATCTCAAAAATATCTCAAGGTATAGATAAAGGTCTTTCACGCTCCTCATTTACAAGAAAAGCATGCGAACAATTCCAGGACCCCAAAAATAACGCAGCTTGGATTGCTGCGCTCGGGGTTGGTTCAATCGTTTTAAAAGACGGCTTTGGTTGTTATTTATATGTTAAACAGAGTTTAAACAACAAAAAAATTCCCGAAGATAAACGAAAATTTGTTGCAGCATTGGACCTTGCAAATGGCGGTTTGATGATGTTGCTCCAAATCCTTATGACCTATACAATTTCTAAAAAAGCCTTCCAGGAAAAAATATTTGAAAAACTTTTTGGAAAAATGTTTAATAGACAAGCTTCAAAAAGTATTCAAGCCGTCATGGAGACAAAAGACCATCTTAAAGGAAAAGTTAAAGGGAATCCTGAATTTCACAGAGCACTTGAAGGATACAGAGATGCTTCAATCAGTGCTTTAGCAAGTTTAACGACCTTAATTGCAGCGACAACAATCGGTAAACGTGTAATTACGCCGTTTATCGCAACTCCTCTCGCCGATAAGACAAAAGAGTGGATGTGCAGAAATGATAAGCCGGCTCAGATCCATAAAGATACTAAAAACACTTATGATACAAAAACTCCAGCCTGCGAGCAAGAACAACAATCTAAAATCGGAAATTTATTAGATATTAAAGTTCAGAATGGTGCAGTAATTAAAAAATCATAAACAAGGTTTATGTTCTAATTTATTTTATTTACGGGAGTTCTAGGCAAACCGCCTTTCAACACATCACAAACCTGTTCTGCGGTGTCTTTTGCAACTTTAATCTGCGCTTCATAAGTGCTTGCACCTAAATGCGGAACAAGGATTAAATTTTCTGACGCGTTATAAAGCGGACATTTTGTAATTTCAGGTTCATCAACAAAAACATCCAGTGCGGCGCCAGCAATATGGGAGTTTTTCACAGCCTCAACGAGCGCACATTCATTTATTATACCACCACGTGCACAATTGATAATCCTTGCCCCTTTTTTAAGTTTATAAATATTTTCAGAATTAATTAAATCCAAAGTTTCTTTATTTTTCGGCACATGGACAGTCAAAAAGTCACATAGGGAGAGCATTTCATCAAAATTATCATACTTTCTATATCCAAAATTTTCAACCAGAGCCTTATCCGCAAACGGATCGTAAACTAGAATCTCCATACCAAGAATTTTTGCAATTTCGGCAACGCGTTTGCCAATCTTACCAAAGCCAGCAATTCCCAGGGTTTTACCCCAAAGCTCTGTTCCTAAAAATTTAGAACGCTCAAATTTGCCGTCTTTTAAAGTTTCAAAGGCCTGAGGAATTTTTCTTGCAAGCGCCAAAAGCATTGCAATTGTATGTTCTGCCGTCGCTTCAGTGTTTCCGTCCGGAGAATTCACCACCCAAATTCCTTTTTTAGCGGCATACTCAACATCAATATTATCAACTCCGACACCGGCACGTGCTATTATTTTAAGATTTTTCGCGCAATCTAGAATTTCCTTTGTCAATTTTGTGGAATTTCTTATGATAATACCATCAAAATCTTTTATAATTTCACACAAATTTTCTGGCTGCTGTGTTTTCATAACAACAGCCTCAATTCCTGCATTTTTCAAAATTTCTTCTGCCACTGCATTAACATTATCTGTAACCAAAACTTTCATTATAAACTCCTTTTTACTGCAAATATTTATAAACTAAAAAAGGTGCAATCCGCACCTTTTTCATACTTCTTAAAACGGTTTTGTCTGATTTAACTTCATCCGTAAGTCTCTGAAACGTGCGATATCTTCCTGTGTTTTTCCCGAATCTTTAAATACAGCCTGCGTCGATGGATGAACCATTAACACATAATCCATATGGATTTCAAGAAAATTATATTTGCGCGGAGATTGACCTGCGCTGCGCGGGAAAATTTCAGCATTTGTTACAGCCAGAAAGCGTCTTTCGCGGTCATTAAGCAAGTCTGTAAGCTCACGATTGGTGTTTGTATATTTTGAAACATAAACAACACCTTTAATATCATGATCGACAGTAAGAATACTTACTTCTATTGGTACCATATCTGTATTTTTAGCCATTTCCTTCTTATCCTTCTGACGTTACAAACGCCTGTTACTATAATTTTTCTATTATTATATTATATTCTAAAAAACATGTCTATATGTTAAATTTTATCAATATGCTTGCCCATCCGAGAACCGTATGTTTCATGAACATCCACAACCGAAATAAAAGCTCCCGGATCAAACTCTTTAACAACTTCCTTAAGCTTTGCCATTTCCAAACGTGAAACAACACAATAAATAATTGTTTTTTCAGTCTTTGAATACCCGCCTACACCTTTTAAATATGTTACGCTGATTTCAAACCTGTCAATAAGTTCCTGCCCGATTTCATAAGCTTTGTCGCTAATTATCCGTACAGACTTCGAAGAATTTAACCCTTCAAGCACAATATCAATTACGCGATAAGCAATGAAATACGTTAAAACTGAATACATTGCCTTATTCCAGCCAAACACAAGCCCGGCGCCAAAGTAAATAAAGATATTAAAGGCCATAATTATTTCGCCGACAGAAAGCCCGAATTTTTTGGATAAAACTAACGACATAATTTCTGTGCCGTCAAGCGAGCCTTCATTTTTCAATACAATACCGACTCCGGTTCCCAGAATTATACCGCCGAATACAGTTGCAAGCAGCAAATCATCAGTAATATGATATGTCTCAAATATGTTAATTCCAACAGCCAGCATCGTAACCGCATAAAGCGTCTGAAAAACAAAATGCTTGCCCATTTTAGTGAAAGCAAGACACAAAAACGGAATATTCAACACAAGAATCAACAAACCAAGGTTGTATTTGGTTAAATAGCTTAAAATCATAGAAATTCCGACAATTCCGCCGTCAATAATATTGTTCGGTACAAGGAAACACTCAAGCGCAAACGCCGCGACAAAAGCCCCAAAAGCTAAAAAACATAATTTATTTAATATAAATAAAACTCTTTCTTTTAGTGATATTTTTCTTTCAGGCATCGTAATTATCTTTCTATTAATTTTTATCTTCAGTTTTTCTGATAGCAAGAAGGTTATTTATTTTAAATATAGTTCTTTTTTCTTTAATATCTTC
>QAMI01000032.1:0-4292 GCA_003150395.1 Candidatus Gastranaerophilales bacterium
CTACAAAAATAGTACAAAAGTTTGAAGAAAAAATTTAAAAAAGTGGTATAATATAAATAGGAGAGAAAAACCAAAAAGCCAATAATATAAATTTTGTATATCACAAAATTGAGAGGCATAAAACCATGGGCAATTTACAATTTCACAACGACCTTGACAGACTTTTAGAAATTTTACCCGCAAAGGTAAGGCAGCAGATTACCTATGAGCAGATGGAGGACGTTATTGAAATTGTCCTCGATATAGGTCGAACGCCGGAAATTCGTCATGCAAACGGCAAAATAGAATATATCGGAAATGATTTTGTATCTGAAGATGACATAAATTTTATAACCTCAAATATTCAGGAATTCACATCAGATAACCGTTCAGGAATCCCCGGAACACTCCACAGAATTAGTGCAATAAGAAACCGCCAGGGCAAAGTGATAGGTCTTACATGCAGAATTGGTAGAGTTGTTACGGGGACAATTGCTTGTATAAAAGATTTTTGCATGATGGGAAAAAGTATACTGTTTCTCGGGCGTCCGGGTGTCGGTAAAACAACAAAGCTTCGTGAGATTTCGCGCCTTGTTGCAGATGAACTCGGCAAACGTGTTGTGGTTGTAGATACGTCAAATGAGATTGCAGGTGACGGCGACACTCCTCACCCGGCAATTGGTCATGCAAGACGTATGCAGGTTCGCCAGCCTGAGTTTCAGAAAGATATTATGATTGAGGCGGTTGAAAATCACACTCCGGAAGTTATCGTTGTCGATGAAATTGGTACCGAAGCAGAAGCGCAGGCTGCCAGAACTATTGCAGAACGCGGAGTTATGTTGATTGCAACCGCCCACGGTACTTCTCTTGAAAGCTTGATTAAAAATCCGACGTTATCAGATTTGGTAGGCGGAATTCAGTCTGTAACTCTTGGCGACGACGAAGCAAGGCGGCGTGCCTCCCAGAAAACTGTTCTAGAACGCGAAAAGCAGCCAACTTTTGATATTGTAATTGAAATTCTTGATAGAAATACACTTGCAGTTTACAAAGATACATCAGAAGCGGTTGATTATATTCTTCGCGGCTGGCCAATTAGACCGGAGATTAGAAAAGTTGACAAGGTTTATGAGGCAGAACCGCAGGAACCTAAACAAACCGTTTTGCCAGCACAAGAACACAATTCATTTACTGAAATTAAAGAGGAAATTCACAAACTTGAAGATAAAGTTCTGAAAGAGCCGACTGACAGTTTGAAGTTCAGTTTTTCCCGCCAACAATATGTGAAAGAAAATAAAAAATTTAAAAAAATATATCTATATGCAGTTTCAAGAACGATTGTAGAAAAAATTATTGAGCGGTTGGATTTGAACGCTGAAATTACGCGAAATATAGATGATGCGGATATTGTAATTGCTCACAAAAATTTTGCCAAGGGCGGTGCAAGAATTTTGAGTACTGCAAACGATTATCGGCTTCAAATTTTTTATATCAAAACTAATTCAATGGCTCAAATTCAAAAAGTTTTAAAAGAAGCTCTTGATATTACAGAAACCTCCGAGACTTTATGCGGGTATTATGATGATGCAGAGCGGGCGCTTGATGAAGCCAAAGCTGCGATAAATAAAATTCTTGCAGGCGCCGAGCATGTGGAACTTACGCCGCAAAACCAGCACATTCGAAAATTGCAGCATGAGCTTGTCGAGCAGCATAATATGACAAGCAAATCTGTTGGTGAAGGTTCACAACGCCACTTGAAGATTATTGGCGGAACTGATTACGATAAGAAGATTGTATAAATTTACTTTGCCGTGGAGAGTTCCAGCCTTCGTGTTCTGTAATTGCGGGCGTACTCAAAGTAATTCAGCTTTTTACTTTACCTTACCGTCAAATATTTGTCTTAATATTTTTATAAAATTCAAAAAAAATACTTGCAAAAATTTGAAAAACCTCTATAATTATAATAAATTATAGGGGTTTTTATGAATAATATAGAAATTTACACATCAAGCACATGTCCTTACTGCACCAAAGCTAAGAAGTTATTGCAAATGTTGAAGTTAGATTATGTTGAACATAATGTTGACGAGAATTTTGATGAAATGTGCGAGGACTTGGCGTTGCAATTCGGCAAACCAATACAGACAGTTCCGCAAATTATCATAAACGGTCATTATGTCGGCGGTTATACTGATTTGGAAGCCATGCACAAAAGCGGCAAGCTTAAAGTGTTGTTAAAAAGTTAGAGAAATATAAAATTTTTTAAAATATAAAGTTTACTTTATCAAATGTAAAGTTGTCTTTATAGACAGAAACAAGATAATATATTATTTATGTAATGAATAATGATATTAAAAACGAATTTTATGAATTGTATGAAAAATTTTTTAGCTTGAAGTGTCTGTTTATGTGTATGGACAATACTTTAAACTTCTGTTCTAATTAATATCCTGATATTTATTATTTGTATGAATTTTCACAAATAATTGCAGATGAATTTGAAAAGATTGAAGCTTTATTTGATAAATTGGAAACAAATTTATATTAAAAACGGCGTTTTAAATTCAAACGCCGTTTTTGTGGAATTGTTTGTTGACCTACTTGCCTTCAACAACAGCTTGAGCTGCTGCAAGTTTAGCCTGCGGAATTCTGAACGGTGAGCAGGAAACATAATCAAGTCCTATTCTGCTGCAGAACTTGACTGAATCCGGATCGCCGCCGTGTTCTCCGCAAACACCGCCCAAAAGGTTAGGATTAACCGGTTTTCCTTTTGTCATTGACATTTCAACAAGCTGGCCGACACCTTTTGTATCAAGTGTTTCGAACGGATTTGCCGGAAGTATTTTCTGTTCAACATAGCGGTTGAGGAATTTGCCTTCTGCGTCATCACGAGAATAGCCAAATGTCATCTGAGTAAGGTCGTTTGTTCCGAATGAGAAGAATTCTGCATATTCTGCAATTTCATCAGCTGTTAAAGCCGCGCGTGGAATTTCAATCATAGTTCCGAATTTGTAATCGACTTTAAGGCCTTTTTCTTCCATAACTTCGTCTGCTACACGAACAAGAATTTCTTTAGCAACTTTAAGTTCGTTAACATGTCCGATTAGCGGCACCATAACCCACGGTTTAACATCAATGCCTTCTTTTTTACAGTCGCATGCAGCTTCAAAGATTGCTCTAACCTGCATTTCGTTTATTTCAGGATAAGTTAATCCCAAGCGGCAACCGCGCAAGCCCATCATCGGGTTAGATTCTGACAAGCCTTCAACAACATGCAGTAATTCTTCTTTTTCTTTTGCGTCTTTTCCTTGTGCTTTAAGGGTTGCAACTTCTGCAATCAAATCCTCCTTGTTCGGAAGGAATTCATGAAGCGGCGGGTCAAGAAGTCTTACAGTCATCGGCAAAGCACCGAGAGCCTTGAACATTGCATAAAAGTCTGAATATTGCATCGGAAGAAGTTTTGCCAGAGCTTCTTTTCTAGCTTCCGGAGTGCCTGCGATAATCATTTTCTGAACCCAAGGCAATCTGTCAGGATCCATGAACATGTGTTCTGTACGGCAGAGGCCTACACCTTCAGCACCGAATTTAAGAGCATTTTCGATGTCCTTCGGGGTATCAGCGTTTGCTTCAACTTTCATTTCTTTAATTTCGTCAACCCATGAGAAGAATTTTTCCCAGTTTTCGTCGATTTTAGCTTCTACAAGTTTAACTGCGCCTGCCATAACAATACCTTTGCCGCCGTCAAGCGAAATGATATCATCTTTTTTGTAAACAGTTCCGTCAGCGCCTGTAAGGGTTTCATTTGCCAAATCAATTCTCAAGTCTTCACAACCTGAAACGCAGGGTTTGCCCATGCCTTTTGCAACAACAGCTGCGTGAGAAGTTGCGCCGCCGCGTAGAGTTAAAACGCCTTGGGCAACTGCCATTCCGTGAATATCATCCGGACAGGTTTCTACACGTACAAGAATAACTTTTTCGCCAGCTGCACCGCGTTGAGCAGCTTCTTCCGTATCAAATACGATTTTACCAACAGCAGCACCAGGAGAGGCGTTTACACCGTGAGCGATTTTATGAGCTTCTTTAACTGCATTTTCATCAAAGCAAGGCAGTAAAATCTGGTTTACTGAATACGGGTCAACAAGCTGGATTGCGCGTTCTTTTGTAATAATTCCTTCTTCATACATTTCAACTGCAATTCTGACAGCTGCTGCAGCAGTTCTTTTACCGTTACGGGTCTGCAAAATCCAGAGCTTGCCTTTTTCAATTGTGAATTCCATATCCTGAACATCTTTGTAACCGTTTTCAAGTTTTTTAGC
>QAMI01000032.1:7942-28194 GCA_003150395.1 Candidatus Gastranaerophilales bacterium
TTGCCTTTTTCAATTGTGAATTCCATATCCTGAACATCTTTGTAACCGTTTTCAAGTTTTTTAGCGATGTCAACGTATTGTTTGTAGAGTTCAGGCATTTCAACAGAAAGTTCTGAAATTTCTTTCGGAGTTCTGATACCAGCAACAACATCTTCACCCTGAGCGTTTGTTAAATATTCACCGTAGAATTTGTTTTCACCGGTTGCCGGGTTACGTGTGAACGAAACGCCGGTTGCGCAATCGTCGCCCATGTTTCCGAATACCATTGTCTGAACGTTTACTGCTGTTCCGAAGTTGTGGTCGATTTTGTTCATGTTTCTGTAAGCAACTGCACGTGGGATGTTCCAAGAACGAAATACTGCTTCAATAGCTTCTTCAAGCTGAACGTACGGATCTTGCGGAAATTCTTTGCCTGTAACTTCTTTGATAACTTTTTTATAAATCGGAATTAAAGATTTCCAGCCGTCTGCTGAAATTTTTGTATCTTCTTTAACGCCTTCTTTTTCTTTAAGTTTTTCAACTTCTGATTCAAAATATTTTTGTCTGTCCATATCCCACGCAACAGAACCGAACATGGTTAAAAATCTGCGGTAGCTGTCATAGCAGAAACGCGGGTTTTTAGTCAGATTAATCATTGCTTCCACTGTTTCATCGTTCATACCGAGGTTGAGGATTGTTTCCATCATACCGGGCATTGAAAGTCTTGCGCCTGAACGTACAGAAACCAGCAGCGGGTTAGTTTTGTCACCGAATTTTTTACCTGTTTGATTTTCAACATCTTTTAAAGCTGCTTTTACTTCATCCATCAAGCCGGCTGGCATTTTATTGCCGTGGTTAATGTAATCCATGCAGGTTTCGGTAGTTATTGTAAGACCCGGAGGAACCGGAAGTCCAAGGTTTGTCATTTCAGCAAGGTTTGCACCTTTGCCGCCCAAAAGGTTGCGCATAGTGCTGTTGCCTTCTCTGAAAAGCCATACGCGTTTGTCGCTCATAATCTAATTCTCCTTACTTTTAAGTTTAGTAAAAACACTTTTTCCCATCGTATCATGAACATGGGTATTACTGTAGTTTAGCTTTTAGAAATGTAACAAATTTATCTCCGTATTTTTTATGTTTTAAAACTTCAAAATCGTCAAATTTGATTTCTGTTACATGCTCTAATATTACTATCGCACCAGTAAAGTTTTTTATCGCATTCAGGCTGTCTTCGTAAATCCCTGAAAAATATGGCGGATCAATGTAAATTACATCAAAATTTTTGTTTAACCTGCCTGTTAATTTTAACGCATCGCCTTGAATGAGTTCCGGTGAGGGATTGAATTTTTTGTAATTATTTTTTATGATTTGAGCGGCTTTTGGGTGTTTCTCAAAGGCAACAGCTTTCGAAAACCCGCGGGAAAGAGCTTCTAAACCCATAATCCCGGAACCGGCGTACATATCAAGAAAAGAAGACCCTTCAAAGTCAATCATTGCCTGCAATGTGTTGAAAACGCTCATTCTTACTTTTGAAAGCGTCGGACGCGTAATTTTTTCGTCGGGCGCCATTATTTTTTGACCTTTAAAAATTCCAGCGGTTATATTCATAACTATATTTTACAATGAACAGATTTTAATGTATAATTAACCTTGAAAAAGGGAGTTTTATGACTGAAATATTAAAAAATAAAACGGATGCTATAGTTGTTGGCGGCGGCCCTGCCGGAATTTCAGCCGCTATTACAATCGCGCGGGCAGGACATGAAGTTGTTTTGATTGAGCGTGGAAGTTTTGCCGGAAGTAAAAATGTTTTTGGCGGTGCTATTTACGCACACCCTACGCGTGAAATTTTTCCGGATTTTGAAAAAGATGCTCCTATTGAAAGGCTTAATGTTGAACATAAATATGCAATTCTCGCAGAAGATGATTCAACCGTTATCGCATACCGCCACAAAGATTCTGAAAATCCAAGCTATTCTGTAATTCGCGGAAAATTCGACCGATGGATGGCTGAACAAGCAAAAAAAGAAGGTGTAATTTTTGTTGAAGAGACTGTTGTAAGAGAACTTTTGATTGAGGATGAAAAAGTTGTCGGTGTTAAAACAGAATTGGAAGATTATTATTCCGATATTGTGATTTTGGCTGATGGCGTAAATTCATTGTTAGCAAAACAAATTGGTTTCCGCGAAAAAATCGAGCCGAAAGATGTTGCGCTGAGTGTTAAAGAGGTTATAAAACTTGGCAGAGAAAAAATTAACGAAAGATTTAATATAACAGATGACGAAGGCTGTATTTATGAAATTTTTGGCGGGCCGATGCTTGGAATGCTCGGGCTCGGGTTTATTTATACAAACAAAGAGTCCGTAAGTATTGGTTTGGGAGTCGGGCTTGATGCTTTTTGTGACAAAAAACTCAAGCCTTATGAGGTTTTGGATGAATTAAAAAAACATCCGGCAATCGAACCTTTGATTAAAGACGGCGAACTTCTGGAATATTCGGCGCACTTAATTCCGGAAGGCGGTTACAAAAAAATCCCGACGCTTTTCGGTGCCGGCGTTATGATTGCAGGCGATGCGGCAATGCTGGTTAACAATCTTCACTGGGAAGGCACAAATCTTGCAATGATTAGCGGAAAACTTGCCGGTGAAACTGCTGTCAGGGCGCTTGCACGAGGTGATTTTAGCGAAAAAATGCTTGCCCGCTACCAGAAAGACCTTGAAAACTCTTTTATAATTAAAGATTTGAAAACTTACCGGAACCTTATGGATGAAGCTCACAACCGCAGTGAATCTTTTATGGATTATTACTTGAGAGAAGTTAACGGGTTTTTCAGAATGTTTACGACTGTTGACAGTATTCCAAAGCGTGAAAAATTTAGAAAATTTATTTTTGACTTTATCAAAAAAAGAAATATAATAGAATTGATTAAAGACGCTTTCAGTGCATTCAAATTATTATGGAGTATTTTAATAAAATGACGCTTGACGATAAACTTTTTACCATTAAATATAGACCTGATGAGGTTTCGCATTTGAAACCCGATATGGAACAGTGCAAAATCTGCAATTCAAAAATTTGTACGATAATTTGTCCGGCAAAGGTATACGAATGGAGCGACGCGGATGAAAAAATGACAGTAAATTTTGAAAACTGTCTTGAATGCGGCGCCTGCCGTATTGCATGCGAAAAAGGCTGTCTTGAATGGGAATATCCGAAAGGTACAAAAGGTGTAACTTTCAAGAACGGATAGGGGCTTCTCCCTCTCCTAAATTAGGAGAGGGCCGGAGTGAGGTTTTAAAGTATATAAAACATTTAACACATAAAAGATAAAGGAGACATGGATTATGAAAGAAGAATACAGCAATCAGCACCGCAGATGGTATGACAAAGACCCTGTGCTTTCACAAGCTGTTGAGACACTTGAACACAGCGATGACGAAACGCAAATTAGAATTGCTTTAAATCTAATCAAAATTATTATTGAGCACAATATTGAAGACGAAAAATTTGAAGCGGTTGAAGATATTATTAACGCAGTCGGCTCCGGGCTTGATGACAACAGAAAAGGCCGCTGGTATGATATAGATTCAACGCTTAGAACAGCGATGAATATGCTTCAAAACTGCCCGCCCGCAACCCAGCATGTAATTGCAAAAGAAATGGCCAAAATGGTTGTTGATAAAATTAAAACCGATCAAGACGAAACCGGTGAGGAAGAATAAATTTATATGCAGCGGGATATTCTCCCGCTGTTTTTTAAATTTCTATTATTTTATAAGGATTAATTTTTGGTACTTATATATAAGTTTACACATAATTTTGTTTAAATTCAATTAAGTGAGAAGTGAAAAGTCCGTATCGTAATTAGTCTTGGCAAATTGCTGCGGGAATAGCATTATGCAAAGAATTTTTCATGTTTCACTTGTTTCTTCGGCTAAAGCCTCAGAATGATAGTTATTTAATAATTTTATAAGTACCTAATTTTTAATTTCTGAAATAGTCGCAGATTAACGTTTTTTTACGCGGGAATACACTCCTGATTTTTTTCAGGAATTTGTTTTCTTCCAGCATTTCAAGTTCCTTTTTAAGGATTGCCTTTTCCAAAACAACTTTATTATAAAGATCCGAACAAACGGAACTTTTATCTATATGTGCTTTTAATTTCGACAATTGAACTTCTTTTTCTTTAATGGTTTTGATTAGTTCTTTTTTCACTTTTTGAAGACCTCTTGAACTTTACCATACAAGAATAATATCAATTCGAATTTTTTAAATCGACTTTTTAGTTGATTTCGGACTAAGCCGGCAATAAATCATACTCATAGCCTATTTTTAAGGCTTTTATATTTAGCGGCAGAAGGTTTTTTCTGTGCGGCGGAAGAACAGCGTCAAGTGCCTGCATAAGATGTTCCATAGAAACCATTTTACTCGCCTTTGCTAGAACGCCGACCGCTAAAATGTTTGCCATTTTTACATTTCCTAACTCTTCTGCAAGTTTTGTTATAGGTGCAAAAATGTAATTAATATCTGCTCTGTTTTTAAGTTCTTTTACAAGAGTTGAATTTGCAATCATATGACCGCCGTTTTTGATTTTTTTTAGGAATCTGTCAAAAGAAGCTTGGTTTAAGGCAATTACATAGTCTGTATCCAGTTTATTTACAGCACTTACCTCTTCATCACTTGCAACAACCTCGCAATTTACTGTTCCTCCTCTCATTTCTGCACCATAGCTTGGGTACCAGGTAACTTTTTTACCTGCAAGCATAAACGCAGTTGCAAGAACTTCGCCGGCTAATAACACGCCTTGTCCGCCAAATCCTGCTATTATAAAATTTTTTTCCATTTTTTATTTTCCTTATTTATCTATTGTCTAAAGCTGAAAATTATTAGTTTCTGCCGGTTTGCCTTAAGGCTGTTTATTTGTAATATCTTTATAAACTCCTGGGACGAATGTTTTCATCATCTCTTCGCGAACTCTATCATGGGCCGTCTCCGGTGACATTTTCCAGTTTGTGGGGCAGGTTGAGAGAATTTCTACAAATCCGAAACCCAAACCAAGGAGCTGGACTTCAAACGCCTTTTTTATTGCCTGTTTTGCTTTTCTTATGTTTGCAACAGAGTCAAGTGAAACTCTGGCTGAATATGCTGTTCCGTCGCAAAGCGCAACATGTTCGGCAATTTTTATTGGATAACCGTAATATTCAATGTTTCTGCCGGTTGGAGATGTTGTTGTAATTTGGCCTAGAAGTGTCGTTGGACCAAGCTGTCCGCCGGTCATGCCGTAAGTTGTATTGTTTATACAAATAGCACTTAAATTTTCGCCGCGAAGTGCAGCATGTAAACTTTCAGCCAGCCCGATTGAGGCAAAGTCGCCGTCGCCCTGATAAGTAAAAACAAACTTATCCGGACGGGCACGTTTTACACCTGTTGCTTCAGCAAGCGCTCTTCCATGAGGCGCCTCAATAGAATCAACATTTAAAAAGTCATAAGCTGTAACAGAACAGCCGATTGAAGCAGCCAAAATAGTTTTTTCTTTTAACTTCAGCTCCTCAAGAACTTCAGCCACAAGTCTTATTGCGACGCCATGGTCGCAGCCAGGGCAGAATGAATATTTTGTGTTTTCTCTGAATGTTTCTGGTATTTTAAAAACTTGTGTTGCCATTATATTAAATCCTCAATTTGTACTGCAATTTCTTCCGGCGCTGGTGGTGCACCTACCGGTTTGTGAATAAGTTCAACTGAAGCTTTCCCGTTTACAGCAAGTCTGACGTCATTCACCATCTGTCCCATGTTGACTTCAACTGTAATAATTTTTTTAGTTTTTTCAGCTAATTCTGCAAGCCTTTTGTTAGGGAACGGGAACAATGTAATAGGTCTGAAAAAGCCGGCTTTTATTCCTTTTTCGCGGCAGATTTTCATTGCGGTTTTAACATTTCTTGAAGTGCTGCCAAAGCTTACAAGAATTACCTCTGCGTCTTCTGTTCCAATTTCTTCCCATTCTGTTTCGTTTTCTTCAATAGCTCTGTATTTTGCATAAAGTTTTTCCAAAAATTCACACTGATTTTCAGCAAGGGGAGCGTATGAACGGATTACACGTCCATCTCTTCCCTTGGCACCTGTCAAAGCCCAAGTCGAATTATCAATCTGCGGGTAAGGATATTCTTTAAACTCAACAGGCTCCATCATCTGTCCCAGAAGTCCATCAGCCAAAAGCACAGCAGGATTTCTGTATTTATGTGCAAGATAGAAAGCTTTGTAAGTTAAATCAACGCATTCCTGAACGGTAGAAGGTGCAAGAACTATAAGTTTATAATCACCGTTTCCGCCGCCTTTTGTTGCCTGAAAATAGTCGCCCTGGGATGGATAAATATTTCCCAAACCCGGGCCGCCGCGCATTACGCTTATTAAGACAACAGGTAGCTGGTCTGCTGTTGCATAAGAAAGAGCTTCCTGCATTAATGCCACTGCACAGCTGGAAGAGGATGTCATTGCCTTAGCCCCGGTTGAACAGGCGCCTATTACCATATTGATTGCAGCAAGTTCACTTTCAGCAGAAACATAAGCTCTTTTTAATTCCTGCATTTTGCCGCTCATAAATTCGCCGATTTCACTCTGCGGTGTAATCGGATATCCAAAATAACATTCACATCCTGCCAGAATTGCAGCTTGCGCAATCGCATAATTTCCTTTTGTCAAAACTTGTTTATTTGTAATACACTGCGTTGTCATAATTAATTAACCTCTGTAAACTTCCGTAATCGCCAAATCGGGACATCTTGTCGCACACATTGCACACCCGATGCATTTGTTTTCCGGATCTGAAAATTCTACAACGCGGTTTCCAAGATTATTTGTTTCACTGCTTACTTTTAATAAATTTTTAGGGCATTCTTTTATGCACAAATAACAAGCTTTGCATTTGTTTTTATCGATAACTATGTGGCTCATCTGCACCTCTTTAATACATGTCATTAAAATATATTATAGCACTTAAAATTTTAAAGAGTAACTTTATCTTTACAATTGTAATAATATCCCTTAATATTTTTGCTCTCAGCAGGGTTGTTCTGTTAAAATATTGCAGTAGGGATATATTTATTAAGGGAAAGCGCAAATGGCACAAACTGAAATTGATGATATTTTAAATTCTATAAGAGCTGAAAATCAAGTTAGTAATGATATGTTCGGCAAAACTTTAACGGAGATAAATTCGAAGCTTGAAGATATTGCAAACGATGGCATTACAGCTGAATTGATAAAAACAACTCTGCAGGATGTAAAAACTGATTTGGATACACGCCATCGGTTTGTGACAGAAAAATTTGAAAATATTAAATACGCTTTTGAACAAATAAATCAAAGCCAGGATTTGCTTGTAAAAAATTCTGACTTAAAAATAATGTTTAATCTCCTTAATGAAAACATTGACCATTTTGCGCAAGAAATTACAGAGCAGCAGGTATTAATAAATAATATTGAAACAAATATAGTTGAATTTCGAAACGATACTTCAAGAAAAGATGAAATTATTGAAAGAGTTGCGGTTGTAAAAGATGGTATTGATGAGGTTAACAGAGGCTTGCAGGCTTCCATAATGGAGGTAAATTCCAGCCTCAGAAGCATTACCAAAAACCTTATGACAATGGACGCCACAGAGCAGAATGATATTATAAAAAGAGAACTTGAAAATATTTATTTGGCAGTAAATGCGGTTCTATCTTCAATGGAAATCCTTGACCAAAAAAATGATGATATTGCAAAAAATATTGTTGCAAAAGAAGATTTATTAAATCTTGCCGGTAAAATTGACAATTCTTTTGCCCTGGTTTCAGAAAAACTTGACTCTTCTGATAATCAGGCTTCCGGGAATACTGAAAGAATTATTTCTGAAATTGAAAAAAATAGAAACGAACTTTTGAGTTTTAATGAAAATGTTTCAAAAGGTCTTTCAGAGTACTTGAATTCTGTTCGTGATGTTCTTTCAAACTGCATTGACGAAATCAAGCAGTCGCAAGCCGTTAATGCTGTTGAAGACGACAGCTTGGTGCGTCAAAAATTTGAAAATCTTGAAAAACTTTCTGATGACATTAGAAAAATAGATACAACGATTTCGTCGCAAAACGAAAGTTATATTAATCTTGTAAGTTCAAAGATTAAAGAACTCGGTGTTGTGATTGACGATTTCAAAAAATATGTTGATGAAAGCCATGGCGGAATTGAAGAAAATTTGCAATCAAAACTTGACAGCCTTGATATTCTTATTGCAAACGGTTCATCTATGATTCAGGACAGATTTGGCGAATTGCAGGCAAAAGTTGAGGAAAGTATTAAATCAATAGAAACCTTTGCGGAAGATAATAGTATTAAACTTGGCAATTCTTTGTCTGAAATGAGTGATATCAAATCCGAAATTTTAAGAATTTTGGAAAATATGACGGCATTCAATTCTCATCAGGAAGCTAATTTTTCGAACTTTAATAACCGTTTTGAAGGGGACGTGTCAGAGCTTAAAGAGAGCTTAAACGGATTTTGCTCGAGCTTTGAAGCTTTAAAATACACGCTTGAGCAATCCAATATTGATAATCGCGGACTTCTGGCAGAAATCGTTGAAGATGCGGCAACCCAAACGCGTTCAATTGTTGAAAATTTAAGCAGCAGCACCTCTGAAAATGTTTTGAAAAATTTTGACATGCAGATGGAGCTTTTAAAAGAGCAGCTAAATGATTTGAAAAACGTTTTCACTTCAATTTCAGCCAAAAATGTGGAGAATCTTCTTGCAAACATTGAACAGTCTGTCGGCAGGATAGATTCTTTGAATTCAAACTTGACAGAAAATCTTGACAAAAACTTTCAATCAATGCGTGATATGATAACTGTTTCCGGAAGTGAAAACAGCCGCCAGATATCTGAATTGGAAGAAAAATTCACCTCTGTTTCTCAAATGAATGCAAGTGGAATAATTAATGAAATTAATACTACAGCTTCAAAAATCGACAGCTTAAATGAAAGTTTGTCCGGCGAATTGAACGATAATGTTCAAACAATACGCAATATACTAACTGTATCTGAAAGCGAAAACAGCCGTCAATTCTCTGAATTAAATGAAAAAATTGTAAATCTTGCACAAGAAAATACAAGTGGAATAATTAATGAAATAAATGCGGCTGCTTCCAAAATTGACAGCCTTAACGAAAATTTGTCCGGCGAATTGAACAGCAATTTTTCTGCAATACGCGAGGCTGTATCTTTTGCGGAAAACGAAAACAGGCAGCAGTTTGATGAATTCGGGTCAAAACTTATCTCAGAAGCGCAAAACAATACTGGCAATATAATTTCTGAAATTTCAGTAGTTTCTGCAAAAATTGACACTGTGGGGGTAGATTTGTCCACAGAACTTGACAATAATTTTGAAATGGTCAGGGATTTTATCGAAAACTCAAATGCGGATAAGAAACAAAATGCGGCAGAATTTGCGGCTTTATCAGGCAGCATTAAAAATCTTGAGGCTGAATTTTCTAAAAATACGGAAAAATTTCAGATTGCTTTGAATGAGCAGATGAGCAGCCTTGAAAACTATATTTCTGTCTTAAAGGAATGCAATTCAAAAGAAGAAGACGAAAATCTTTATAATGCAGAGTTTGAAAAGCTTGGAGAGAAGCTTCTTTCAGTTGAAACTGCACTTCGAGAAGCCGGTGAAAATTTTGCTGATAATCTGATGATGGTCCAGAATAAAATTGCCGATTATGCAAAATCTGTAGATTACGTTTCAAAAGAAACCGGTGATAAACTTGAAACTTCACTTGAAGAAATTTCATCAGTAAAAGCAGAACTTGCAAAATTTATTGAAAGTATTCCTGAAACTGACGATGAAGCCACGGAAAAAATTCTTGCAACTTTAAATGAAATACAAGCAAAATTTGAAGATGTTCTGGTAAACATAACCGATATTAAAGATGATGTAAACGGAAATGTTACTTCTTCTTTGCAGCACAATGCCGCAATTCTTGAAGATAAGTTTTCAATCTTACAAGAACTTCTGAATGATAATAATTTGAAAAACTTTGACCGAATTAATGATTTTGGTGAAAATCTCCAAAATAAAATCGACGGATTAAAACAGGAAATAGGTCTTGTAAATACGGATATTTCAGAAATTATTACAGCAAGAACTGAAGCTTTATCTAATGACTTTATTCCTCTGAAGGAATCTATCGACAATTTTGTAAACACGGATTTCAATAAAATAATTGATAATATAAAATCACAAATAGAGCTTTCATATCTGAATTTTTCAGCTGACGTAAATGAAAATATGGCTGAAAACCATGATAATTATGTTCAGCTAAATGATGCGTATCAAACCCTTGTAGATAAATTTTCGCGTGTTGAGGAAGTAATAAATGATTTAAGCCTTAACCAAATTGGTGTTATGACCTCGACAATTACGGAAGTTGAAAGCAATATTGCGAATAATTTTGACAAAACAAATGAACTTTTAGAAAGCTGGAAAAATGATTTAAAAAGAATTGAAGCCAAGATTGATATGGGTTCAAAAAACGGAGAACTTGTTATCAGCGATTCCTTAAAAGAGTTTACTGATGAAATAAAAACAAATTCTGCTGTCGGAGCAAACAAAATTATTTCTAACATAGAAACGCTTAAAACAGGTTTGAAATCTGAACTTGCTTCAATCAAAAACACTTCTGTCGCTGACGCTGAAAAACTTTCTGCAAGCATAAATGAATTGAATGAAAAAGTTGATATTCTTGCAATGTCAGACCAGTCAGCAAATTTTGAAGATTTAATAGATTCAGTTCAAGAAAAAATTGACACACTGATTTCGTCTGACATAAGCGGTGAAAAATTAAAATATATTGAAAATGCTGTTGAAAATGTAAGTAATAAAATTGATCTTCTAGCGGCGTCAGATGACACTTCAAAAATTGAAGATATAGAAACTTCGATTAAAGCCATCCGTGACAAAATTGAAACACTTAATTTGTTAGATGGCAGCATTAATTTTGATGAAATAGAAAGTGATATCAAATCTCTTCATGATAAAGTTGATGTACTTGCATTTTCAGCAGATGATATAAAACTTGAAAATATAGAAGAAGGCCTTAAATCTCTTCACGATAAAGTTGATGTCATTGCATTATCGGAGAATGAAGAAAAAATAGAAAATATGGTGCAGGCGCTTCATGAAAAAGTTGATATTCTTGCTTCTTCCGAAGACGATGATTTATATTCAGAAATTCAGGATATCAAAGGGTTAATTGTAGAACAGCGCAAACAAATTGAACAATTTGGAAGCAGCGAACGCTCAGATAACGTTGACAAATACCTTGAAGATTTGCAAAATCGCCTTTCCGGTCTTGACTTTGAAAAGAATGCAAGTGACATCAAAGATTCAGTTATGAATGCTATTCTGGCTGTTGCCGACCAGATTACGTTTGCTGAAGAAACTGAAGAAATCAAAGATTTTGTTGAAGAAAGAACAGATGAAATTAATAAAAATCTTCTTGATGTAAAACAACAGTTAAGTAATATTGCTTGCAGTTCTGAAGCCTGGGATTACTCATACACAATGCAGGATATCGAATCAGATATCGCCAAACTCCGTATAATTTTGAATGATATTTCAGCATCAACTTCAAAAGACGAAATTAATGAAATTTCGCAAAATATGCACAAGATTGCAGCATCTGTAAATACGCTTCACAGCAGTCTGACAGAAGAACAAATTCTTGAATTGAAAAGCGATATCGAAAAAATTAACGCAGATGTTATAAGTCTAAGTTCAAGAACTAACAAGCTTCTTTTGACCTCTGATGAGTCATATAAAGCTTTAACTGATGGCCTTGATGAATTCAGCCGCGTCACAAATCAACTGCAAAAACGTATTGATGTTCTTGATAACAGCGGAATTAACGAAGTTATAGAGAAAAAACTTGACAGTATTAATGATGCTGTTACTTCCAGCGCAAATTCTGATAATATTATGCGTCAGGTTATGCTCTATCTCGGCGAGTGGATTGACGAGGCAAGTGAAAAACTTGATACAATTTCTACGGATACTTCAAATCTTTCCTTGATGAATTCTGAATTATGTCTTCTTAAAACAATGATTGATAATAAAGAAATAGTTGCGGCTTTTGAAAAGAAATTCACAGAACAACAGAAAAAGATTAATATTCTTGAAAGCAAACTTGAAGCTGTCTTGAATGCTGTCGAAAATCATGAAGATGCCGCACTAAATCGTAAAATTGAAATTTTTGATGATAAAATAAATTCAGTAGATGACAAAATGACTTATCTGGACGAGAAAATTTCAATGCTGGATGAAAAACTTGAAAATCTTGACAGTAAATTAAGCAAACTTTCACAAGGAATAGAAAAGCTGGCATCATATGTTGACTAAAAACAATATAATAAAAGACTTGAAAAATATTTTACCCCGCGAAAACGTTCTTTTGGAATTGGAAGAGCGCTACGCCTACAGTCAGGATGCGACGAATATTCCTTCAATAAAAAATCTTGCAGATGCAGTTGTTTTTGTGCAAAGCATTGAAGATGTTCAAGCAGTTGTAAAATTCGCAAAGAAACACAAAATCCCGCTAATTTGCCGTGGAGCCGGAACAAATGTTGTCGGGGCATGCCTTGCAGAACATGGCGGA
The DNA here is from genome assembly GCA_003150395.1 of Candidatus Gastranaerophilales bacterium. Taxonomy (GTDB): domain Bacteria; phylum Cyanobacteriota; class Vampirovibrionia; order Gastranaerophilales; family Gastranaerophilaceae; genus Scatenecus. Next base: position 20,596 of record QAMI01000032.1, read on the forward strand.
ATAATTTTGAATTTTTCAAAGATGAATAAAATTCTTGAACTCAACCGCCAAAACATGACCGCACGCGTTCAGCCCGGTGTAATTGTCGGTGAACTTCAAAAACAGGCTGAAAATGTCGGGCTTTATTATCCGCCTGATCCTTCAAATCTTGCGGTTTCAACAATCGGCGGAAGCATTGCGCAATCTTCTGGCGGCGCCAGAACTTTTAAATATGGTTCGACAAAAGATTACATAATTGATATGAAAATAGTTATGGCTGACGGTGAAATTTTACAAACCGGCTCCAATACAATTAAAAATGCAACCGGCTACAATCTTGGCAGTCTTTTTATAGGAAGCGAAGGTACTCTTGGTATTGTTGTAGAAGCAACTGTCAAACTTATACCAAAACCGGAAACTCATCGTGTTTTGATGGCATATTTCGACAAGATTGAAGCAGCTGTTACTGCTGTAGATAGCATAATTGAGCAAAGAGTTTTCCCTACAACAATTGATTTCATGGACAAAAACGCAATCCAAACAGTCGAGAAATTCTACCCGTCAAATCTTTTAACAGATAAAGAGGCCGCTTTGGTAATTGAGGTTGACGGATTTAAAAATGCGGTTGAATACCAGAGCGAAATTATCAAAAATATATTAAAAAGTTCAAACGCTTCTGCAATCCAATGTTCAACAACTGAAGAGGAGTACAATAAAATTTGGACAGCAAGACGTTCATCAATGGGCGCGTGTGCAAAATTGAAGCCGAATGTAACAACAGATGATGTAATTGTTCCGCGTGAAAATTTGGCAAAACTCGTGTTAGGAATTCGTGCAATTTGTGAAAAATACAAACTTGATGTTTGTATGGTAGGCCATGTCGGGGACGGAAGCGTCCATCCGCAAATTCCCATAGATTACAGAGACGCGGATGAATACCGCAGGTTTAAACTTGCAAAATCAGAGATTTATGATTTGACCGCACGATTGGATGGAATTTTATCCGGTGAACATGGAATAGGTGCATTAAAAAGGGATTATATTCACATGGTTGTTAACCCGCTTGCGCTTGAATACATGCGTACAATCAAGAAAACTTTTGATCCGGATAATATTTTGAATCCTTATAAGATATTTTAAATTATGTAAAAACTCTTTCTTTCTGTATAATATTACTTATGGATAAGAAATCTTTTGTCAGATACCTTCGAACTCTTGGAATTGAAGTTCGTACAACAACCAAAGCGCGCGGTCATCAAGGGTTTTTCTGCAACAATAGAATTGATATCTCAAAAAACACTCCAGAAAATAGAGTTGTTCCGACTTTAATGCATGAATTTGCGCATTACATTCATTTCCAAATTGAACCTGACATGCCTAAAACTGGCGGAACTTTTCAAGCTCTTTTTAAATCAGACAATCCGCTTTTGGCAGTTGAACTTTTTAAAGTTACAAATTTTGTTGATGAAAATTCTCTCTGTATAAAATTGTCAGAGCATAAGGAGAGAATAAAAGAAAAAATTTTCGAATATGACAAAATAATTAAAAAATATTATCCTAAATTCCGCCGTTCTCAAAAATTCAAAGAATTCGAAAAATATATCAGACATTCAGATGCAAAGTATCTTTTGAAATATGACAGAGTAAAAGTTATGGGCGGTTTCTTACAATTATTTCCAAAGCTTTATACAATAAATACGATAGAACAATGTTTTCCTGATATGCCTGAAGCTTTCGCGGCTTACATAAGACTAAAATCTCTGACAAAAAAACAGGCGCGTGTAACAGCCAGAATTAATAAAATGAATAAATACTATAAACGTCCGACAGAACTTTTTGCAAGATTTGTTGAAGGACTTTACCTTGACAGAGAGTGGGTTGAGGCGATTGCTCCATTTACTTGCGAAAAGTTTTTTGATTTGCTCGAGAACGGATATTATGGTAATCTGAAAGATGTAATTCCGAAATTTTAGAGAGGCTGGTTATGGAAAAAGATATTGCGCAAATGCGGGCTGAATTGATGGATTTTTATTTTAAAAATGTGAAGCCTAATCTTGAAAGTTTGAATAAGCAGCGAAAAGAGAGTTTGAGAACTTATTTGGTCACCGTAATGATTCTTTTAGGATTTATTTTGGCTCCATTTGGAATTGGATTTCTTTTTATCATAGCAGGAGTGATGGTTATAGTTATATTAAAGAATGCGCAAACTTCAACTTGTGCTGGTGGTATCACCGGAGAAGAAGCATTTAAGAAAAAATATATGCAGGAATTTCTGAAAATTTTTGGCGGAGAAATGCTATGGTCCAAAGAAAATATTCAAATGGCAGCAGAAGACCTGAAAGTTTATCGAAAATTGAATATTATGAATCCGTATGATATATTAACGTTTGATGATATGATTTACGGAAAATATAAAGGCGTGAATTTTAATATTCTGGAATGCGATACTTCTTTTTACTCCGCTCAAAATTTTATAAATCAGTTCATTCCTAATTTGTGCCCATTAGCTGTGTTCGTTCCCATTATTTTGATATTTGGATATGGGATTATGAGATTGTTAGCGGTATTAGAGAAGCAGCATGCCATCTGGGTGAATCTTGGATTATTTGTGGTGTTTTTTGTGCTCTTGATAATCGGATTGATAAAACAGTTTCGCCGCGTGCCGTTCAGAGGTGTTTTTGTTGAATTTGACATGAATAAAAATTTTGAAGGGCATACTTTTTTGTTTGAAAATGCACAAACCAATCATTCAATAAAATTTAATCATTCAAAATTTCAGGAGGTTAAACTTGAGGATTCTGAATTTTGTAAAAAATACAAAATTTATTCGGATAATCAGGTGGAGGCTCGTTATGTTTTAACAACCGCTTTTATTGAAAGATTTAAAAATATGAGAACTGCATTTAAAGCAAAATACATTCGCGCGGCTTTTAAAGACGGAAAGATTACAATAGCATTGCATGCAGGGCGTGATTTGTTTGCAATGGCGAACCTTAGCAAGGATTCCGATAGCAATACCTTCTCAGAATTATTTGACGAAATTCTTTCGATTCTTGAATTGATTGAAGCGTTGAAATTAAATCAAAGAATCGGCTTGTAAAATTTAACTAAATTATATAAAAAATCCCGAAAAATTTTTCGGGATTTTTGTGCTAAATGCAATTATAAACCTTAAGAACAACGGCCATACATATCTTCGTAGCGGATTATGTCTTCTTCAATTAGAAGATCGCCTTTTTGAACTTCTATAACTTCAACTGCTTCTTCATATGGGTTTTGAAGTGAATGAATAGCTTTTACCGGAATATCAATGCTGTGGCCGGAATTCAGAATAAATTCTTTGGATTCCAGAACGACCTTTGCGACACCTGATAGGACAACCCAGTGTTCGCTTCTGTGATTGTGCGATTGAAGTGAAAGTTTTTGTTTCGGATTTACATGAATAATTTTGGTTAAAAAGCCTTCGCCCTGTGCAATTACTGTGTAAAAGCCCCATGGGCGGTAAACTGTTTTATGAACCAGTGATGTGTTATCATTTTGTTCTTTTAGTTTTTCATAGATATGCTTAACATCCTGAGTGCGGTCTTTTTTACAGGCAAGAATTGCATCTTCTGTTTCTACAATAACAGTATCTTCCAGTCCGATTGTCGCAACGAGCTTTGAGGATGAATATACAAGACAATTTTTTGAATCTTCATCCATGACATGACCTACAAAAACATTGTTGTTTTTGTCTTTCTTGCTCACATCATAAATAGCATCCCAGCTTCCTAAGTCTTTCCAGTCGCTGTTGAGTTCAGCCATAACAAGATTGTCTGATTTCTCCATAAGCGCATAATCTATTGAAATGTTTGGCATTTTATCAAAGTCAACAAACGGAACTTCTCTTTTGTTTTGTAAATCTATATTTGCGATGATTTCAAAAATTTCAGGACAATGCTTTTGTAATTCATTGAGCAGGACAGAGGCTTTGAACATAAAAATCCCGCTGTTCCAAAAACAGGTTTTATCCAGAAGGTATTTTTGAGCAGTTTTTATATCAGGTTTTTCTGAAAATTGCATGACCTTATAACCTTCGCCGATTTGACCGCCGGCTTTGATATATCCAAAACCTGTTTCGCAGTAAGAAGGTTTGACCCCGAAGGTTACGATGTAACCCTGTTGAGCAAGCTTTTCTCCATTTTTGATTGCGGATTTAAATCCTTCAATGTCATTTATTAAATGATCTGACGGAACTGCCAAAATTATTTCTTCATGCCCTGCATTTTGGAAGATATATTTAGCAGAAAGTGCAATTGCAGGTGCGGTATTTTTGGAAACCGGTTCTGATAAAATAACCGGCTCTGTGCATAAATCTTTTAACTGCATTCTTACGTTTGCAATATGTTTTGTATTTGTAATGCTTAGAATATTTTCTACCGGCATGCACTTTTGAAGCCTTTCAAATGTCGACTGCAAAAGGCTGTTTTCGCCGGTCAAATTCAAAAGCTGTTTAGGATATAATTCTCTTGAAAGCGGCCATAATCTGCTTCCCGAACCTCCTGCAAGTATAATTCCGAACATTTTACTCCTCTTTCTTCCTTGCTATTTATAAGCAATTCCAATCTCTTATGTTTATTATATTATAAATTATTATTTTTGTGAAATTAAATTTAAATTTTCCATTAAAATGTAACTTTTTTTGAAAAATTTTTTAATTTGAAAGATTTCTGATAAAATTGTAAAATATGATTACTATGAACACACGGGAAAAAATAATAATTTCTGCGGCGATTGTTGTATTATGTTTTGCCGGCGGAATTTTTTTTAATAAACTCTACCAGACACCAGCGAAATCAATGCAAATTTATAAATCTGCACTTGAAGATTATAGAAATGAAGATTATTCAAATTCTTATTATCTTTTTTCCAAAGTTTCATTGCTTTCTGATTTAAAGCCTGCCGCATTATACAGACAGGCGGAATGCGCAAGAGAAATCGGGGATAATGAGTCAGCTGTAAAAAAATATCAGTTTTTATTCAGTAAATACAGAAAGAATCCTTTGAGCTTGCGTTCAAAATATCTTGCTGCACAATTGCTGGTAAATGATAATCCGAAACTTGCCAGAAAATACTTTGAGCAAATAATTAATGATGCGCCAGAATCTGATTATGCCATTGCAGCAGAATATTATTCCGGTCTTATAACAATGAAGGAATATACAAAAGATGAAAATAGTATTTTCCCGCTTTCAAAAAAAACAGATGTCGAGGAGCATTTCAGACACTACCTTAAAAAGGCTCCCGGCGGCAGACTTGCTGTAAATGTTGTTGACAATTGGCTTTCAATCGATACAAATATTTCATCAGATGATTATCTTCTGATGGCAAATTCTCTTTTCAAGTTTGGAGAGTATCCGCGGGTTAAAGAACTTTTAGAACGCACAAATCCTGCTGAAAGCTGGGTTTTAAAGGCTGAAAATTTGAGTGTTACGGGTCACAAGCAAGAAGCCCTTTCTGTTCTTGAAAGCGGTTTAAGTTCAGATACTTCTTATGTATCAGAAGACGATATTGTTAATGCTGTTAATCTTTATTTTGATTTAAGTAATGCTTCAAAATTTCAAACTGCAAACACTTTGTTATCAAAGCTTTCAGATAAAGGCCTTGATTACGTTTCAAGTTTAAAATGCAAATATTCGCCATCTGCAGATAAACTCCAGTGTTATAAAAACTTTTATGTAACTTATCCGAATGGGAAATACACAGACAAAGCCCTTGCTGAAATCTTTTTGGCTGCGGTTAGAACAAATGATACAATAAATGCAAAAAAAATTGGTCAGGATTACCTGAACAAATACCTTGATAAAGAAGACGCTCCAATGGTTATGTTTTGGATGGGTAAGTTAGCGGAAAAAACCAGAGATTATGGCGAATATATGGGGATTTATAAAAATGTCATAACGAGTTTTCCGGATAATTATTATGCTTATCGGGCATATTTACGTTTAAACCATTCCACAGGCCCTGTTATAACTGACTTCATAGCCCCAAGACCGGTTGAATATCCGTATATTACCAGAAATATAACAATAAAGAAGATTGTTGAACTTCAGGATTATGAAGTTCTTGAGGAAATAGCAGGAAGCGACGAATTTATAAAAAGCTGGATTTTGTATAAACAGGGCGAATATTCACGTTCAATGCTGATTGCACGTAATGCAATGGAGAAACTTGAAACAAAACCGGACAAATATGATTTGAGATGGCGGCTTGTATATCCGGTTCATTATTATGATGTTATAAAAAAATACGCAGACCGAACAGGTAACAATTCTCCATTAATGCTGGCATTGACTCGCGAGGAAAGTTATTTTAACCCTGAGGCTGCAAGTTTTGCCGGAGCAAGAGGGTTAATGCAGCTTATGCCGGCAACGGCCGCGGAAATTGCCGCAAAGAAAGGGCTTGGTGAATACAACCTTTTTGATGCGGAATCAAATATTAAATTAGGCAATTATTATTATGCTTATATAAAAAGTCTTCTGTCAGGCCATGATGTTTCTGCAATTGCTTCATATAACGGCGGAATTGGTTCGGTTTCAAAGTGGAAAAAATCCCTTTATTACAATGATACTGACGATTTTGTAGAGCAAATTCCGTATGACGAGACTCAAAATTATGTCAAAAAAGTTTTCAGAAGTTACTGGAACTATATTAGAATTTATAACGGAAATAAATAAAATTCCTTATTTATTATAAAACAGTCTTGCGCGTATATAGAAATAATGTTATAATAGAAAATATACAAGGAGCAATTCATTTAAAAAGGAGCGGCTATGACTAAAACACTTGCTATGACTGGATTTCCGGGGGGGGGGGGCACCCGTAAATAGCTCCTTAAAGGCAAAAAAATATGCCTCATATCTTTTTTACCGTATTCACTTTGAACGCGTGTAATTTTTAAATAAGCCGTTTTTACGCGGCGATTTTGTAATGCAAAAGAAAGATATGGGAGTATAAAAATGAGTAAAAAGTATTTACGCTTAAATAAGCGTTCAACAGCCCTTACAATAGGTGAATTTGTAATCGGATTAGGAATAATAGCAGTTCTTGCTTTAATCCTTCTTCCGATATTTAGATCAGTAAATCCTGATAAAAATGATGCTTTAGGCAAAAAAGCAAACTATATTGTTAACAGGATTATTAACGAGCTTTCAACAGATACCTATTTATATCCTGACAATGGTGAATTCAGCGGGTTTAAAAATACAGATAAAGTTGTTTATAACGGTTCTGAACACTCCGGAACAACTAAATTTTGCACACTATTTGCCAGCCGTATTGTTAAAAAGCCCGGAACTGAAGTCAACTGTACACCCGGTAATGTTAGTGTGACAAGTTCTGAAGGTATGGATTTTTACCTTCCGATATCAGATTTCAATGGAGGAACCCAGACCATAACTGTTGATGTAAACGGGTCAGAAGGTCCTAATTGTTTAGATAAAAGCGGCTGCAGCAGCCCGGATAGGTTTGTATTTAAAGTAATTCCCGGAACAAGGGTGCCGGCAGATACAGCCGGTATCTATGGTCCAACCGCGCTTCCTCCTGCAAAGGGTATTCAACCTGCAGCCCCTGACGGTCCTG
>QAMI01000060.1 GCA_003150395.1 Candidatus Gastranaerophilales bacterium
CCGCCCTGTTGTTTGTGTTTTATCTCATCTAATCGTTCTTCTTTTTCTTTGGATTTTCCCGTCCAATTATCATAAAAAGACTTATTGATTACTGTTATAGTCGGCAAATCAGCTCTTGCTACGACGGCTTTACGGTTCCTTTGCCGATACAATTTCCTATCATTTCGGACAGCTTATCCGGCGTCATAGCTTCACTATGCCCCTCACTGTTCATAAAACGGTAAGGATCGCTCTTATATTCTTTTAATACAAAACCACAAATGAAAGCGCTGACATTGCACGGTGAAAAGCCGAATTCACTCTCTAAGAATGAGTAAATCTCGCCAATCGCTATCTTGCCCGATTCCTTAAAGGATTTTTCAATTAAACCATCTACTGCCTTTTTAATTCTGACAATAGAATCATCTGCATATTCGGAAATATTCCAATACTCTTTCTTTGTCCAATACTTCCCTAAAATCGACTTTTCACAACCTGAAATCAAGCCTTTAACATCCGTGTCTGCCATTCCGATGCGTGAGACTGTTTTGGCTTGTGTAAGTTTAAGTTGTGTCTCTGTTAAGCCTTTGGTAAAATCACTAATGTATCTGAACTTATTCAAGACGATGGTCTGCAATATAACGTGAACGGCATTCGCCCCGTCAACTCTTTCGCCCTCTTGATTGGCATAAGTATAGATTGTGAACTGACCTTCTCTGATTCTGTCGCGCCAATCACGTTCAAGAACATCTTTTGCTTTCTTTGCGTTCTCTTTCGATTGCTGACCATTGTTATGCTGATAATATAAGGACATAGCAGAGAAATCAACATAATGCTCATAAGCTTCTACTCCCAAAGGTGTGGAAAGCGCGTCAATTATAGTGATATTCTTGTATTCCTCATTTCTTATCGTTTCTTTGATGCGGCTCCTGAATATTTGTGCTTCATCCTCATTTTTTGCAAGCGCCAAAACAGCAAGGAAATGCCAACTGCTATCCTTGTGTTTCAATTGATCCATAGTCTTTGTAAAATCGTTGAGCGTTACGATGAGCAATTCTTCGTTGTCGCTCTTGCTGAAGCGCAATTTTAATGCAGGCGTCAGCGTAAGCGCGTTGGCAAGTTGCGGTCCTTCTTGCACAAGTTTTGCAGTCGTCTTTGTATTCTCTCTGATCTCTTGTTTGTATTTATCGATTTTTGCACTATCCCCTGCAAGAACAGCAGCACCGTATACTTTCTTCCCTTCTGCAATAGGAGTAAGAATCAATACACCCTTATTGACAAGCGCATTCGCTATATTGCGGCAATTATTTGCCAACTCAGGATCATCGCCAAGAAAAGCATAAGAAAGGTTTTGTTCTGTCGGTTTTAACACGGCAAGAGTTCCGCCCAATCTTTGGTCAATTGCCTGCATAATCAAAATAGTTTTCAGGACAATCTTCTCATTTTCGGTAAGATGAGTTTGTTGAGGATATGTATCCAAAATGAGCTTAATATCGGACGACAAATAATCCTTGCCTTTCTCATAGAAAAAGTCCCAAAGCATATCTATTGTCAAAAAAGAACGGTCATCATCAGGACAAGTATTTTGAATAAACCATTGGAAGGCTTTCACCTCCATATCCTTTGGTGTTTTGATAAAGTCAAACATACTGCGCTGGTTCGATTGAAAAGCGGAAGCGATATTTTTCAACACCAATGCTGCCATTGGGTGCAATGGCAAAATATCTCTCATTACCTTGTCTTCTTTTATCCCCGCCGCCTTCATTACAGCCGCTCTTGCATCGACAACATCGTTATTCAAGTCACCGGCAAGAGAATACCACGTGTCTTTTGCCGCTTCTTTAACACTAAATGCGTGACCAATCAAATTAAAAGCTATATTGTCGGGCAAAGTTATCTCTACCTTATCAAATCTCTGTTGCACGATTTTCCAAGAATCATCTTGGCTCGAAAGAGACGTGATAGGATGTGTAACAACTACAAAATAGAACGGCTTCTCTTCGCAGATGGAAACAATCTTTTGGAATTCTCCGAGCGAATTTTTATTTTGACGGAAAAGGTCGCTGAATTCATCCCAAATCAGAACAATCTTCACGTTATTTTTCTCTATAACGTCGATAATCCAATCGCGTAGAGAATCTGCCGTCAATGTAAGCGCAGTAATACCACGTTTAGCCGCCAACTTAAAGATGTTATCCATCAAAGACGAAACGTCACTACTCTTTCTTAAAGAGTTGATTATCTCATCGGCAGTAGATTGGGAGAACAGAGATTCCCATTCCGGCTGTTGAAGCAAACTGTTAATCATATTGTTATTGATTGGATCTTCCATCCAAGCAATAACGCTTTCTTTCAGTGTTCCATCGCCTTTATCAAGACCTCTTTCAGCAATCGCTTTGGCGATACTCTCCTGCACCGCCATAAATAATTGTTGCGGAGTAGAAATACTACCGGAAGCATAGCGATAAGCAGTTACTATGCCCTGCTCTTTATGCCCTATCAGCTTTTCGAGAAGCACTTTATTCTTTGACAATGCTTCGTACTGATCCCAATATGCCCTTACTTCTGCTTCAGGTGCTTCCAAAATCTTTTTTAATGCATAAGCGCATCGAGATTTACCCGTGCCATACGCACCGTGAATCCATAAAGATTTATTGGTAATTCCTCCAAGCATTTTCTCGGCTCCATTCAGCAACGAAATAAATGCCTCATGGGGATACGTGGCTTGCCAAGGTACACCGCTGTTAATCGCAGACTCATCGATGCACGGAAAATACTTTTCGTTAACATTAAAATATTCGCAGTATTTCAACTCTTTGTTCGGCATTTTATCTGTTCTCCTTAAAAAGCTCTAATACATCTTTCGATGTTTTATCTCTCAACGTAATTGTTTTCAGGTCGTTCGTAAATGTTGCATTGATGAAGTCAGGATAGGTTGCCGATAACCCTAACAAGATCGACTTTAATTCTTCTTCATCATACAATCCAAAGATACGAACCGGGCTTACGCCATCTCTTTCTACATCTTCATCATACAGATAGGAAACGTGAAATTCTTTGTCCAAATTGCATTTTTCCATAAACTTATAAAGAGAATACAGAATTACACGATTATCATCAACCATGCATTTTGTCCTGCACAATGTGTCAATCTGCTTCCCTTTTTCTTCCACGTAACCCCAGTTTAGGACAGTGCCGAGTGGTAACTCGCAAAACCTTTTGAACGCATTGATTATTGAGGTTGCATCATCTTTTTTCACACCCTCTGCAACCAACATATCACTTATTTGGCTTCGATCATAATAATAGCCGCAGTCCATATTCTTTATGTACCATTTACACTGAGCGTTGTATGCCAAATTAGATAACAGGAGCCCCCAAGTTGTATTATTTTTCCAACCTATCGGCGTTAGTAGATCAAATAAATCATTTGTTTCATTTGTTTTAGGATCGATTAACTCGCACGCGCGTAAAAACTTTTTGAACATTGGGATCTGATTTTTTCCCAATGAGTTGTTTCCCTCTTCCCAATATTCGTTGCCCAAATCAAAAAATTCTTGTATCCAATCAGGTTTAGGTGCGTGATTGGCGAATGAATTCAAACTTTCTTGTTTCATTAATCCTTCTCCTATAGTTGTTTTTAATGAGTGACAAACAAGGCACCCACTTGGTATATCATGACATTGTTCACAATGAATACATCCATTAATTGAAAGACCATTTTCAAAAGAGATGCATCCATTTTTACAATTAGTCTGACAAACTTTACACCCAACACAATAAGCTGACTTCCTAAAAACCTGTTTGAAATTTTTTATAACAACAGGATATTTTTTAACAAGACTCGCGTCGAATGTGACTTTATATCCATTGTTTCCTTCCTCTATTTTATACTCAAATGGAACAGTCCCAAGCGTTTTTATCCACTCTCTCCAATTTGTTGTTGGTTCAATAACAGAAATAATATATTTACCATCATTAATTTCTTCCTTAACTTTCTGTCTTGAAATAGTTAAGTCTCTTCCGTTTTTCCTTGCATTCCAGCCCCCATTAGAAACATAGGAATTTAAAGCCGTTTCGTTGCCGGCATTCCTTGCATTCATAGATTTAATCAAATCTATATAACAAGATACCTGTTGAGGATAACAAGTATATTGCAAATAATCCCCTCGTCCTCCACCCATTGGGCAGAACAAACATCCTGCACGGGAATTTCCCTTTTTGTAGGTTTCGTTAACCAACAAATTATTTATGTATATATACAACCAAACTTCAGCGGAGGTCCATTCTAAAATGGGATTATAACTATACTGCCCTTTCTGCTTCTTGCCGAAGTTTTCATACTCATATTTACTTCTCGCGACGCTTTCATACGCTCTAACCCCAACAAAATCCATGCCGGTATAATTTTGCTTTTGAGTTATTTCACGCATCTTGATTGTTTGCGGCGTACTTTTGTGAACGCTACAACACCATCTCAATACTCTTGCAGGTGGCCCAAATATTTTCCAAGAGTCTTCCGGATTAAAATGCGACTTGGCAATATAAAAATGAGTCCCATCTATTTCGCATTGTTCTTGTGTCTTTTTCACTACATCGTAGGTGTCGGGAAATTCCATTCCTGTGTCGCCGAAAATAACTACGAAACTATCTTTCGGCAATGCCTTTTTTACAAGATCGAGAAGAACAGCACTATCCTTTCCGCCACTAAATGCAACGTGAAAAATATCTAATTTGTTCTTATACTTCTCGTATGCCTTTACAATTCTTTTAACAGTAGAATCCTCGATAACCTGCATGAGTTCGGCATTCGCTTTGCACATTGCGGAAATATCAATCTTTTCAAGAACACAGCCGCTTTCCTTGTTGAAAGGAATAATGCCGTTCTCATTTACGGCTGGTTGCAGTTCGGGTTTAGTATATAAATCGCCGCCCTTTATTTTGGCTATCTGCACACCTCTGTACCAATATAAATTGGATTCTGCCCACATATAAGGGACATCGTTTTGTTTCTCATACTCCCAATACTGATCAAATCCAAGAATATCCATCTCCTGCGCGTATACAGGTCTTGGCTCTTTTGAAAAGTTGGTTGGGGTGGAATTTAGCAAGATGCCACCTGTCTGAATGTCAAATGTATAGGAATACATATCAACCCTCTCTTAACTCTTGTGCCTTCTTTATCAATTCATCAATCTTTCCATAGCGGCTCTTTCCAAGAAAGCCATTTTCGCACAAATAGGGAATGATTAAATCCTTTTTAAGTTCGACATTGGAATTTGCCATTGTTATTGCAAGCATTTCATCATAGCTTTTATTGAATGTTTTCTCTGCAATAATGCCGACATTTTTGTTGTTATAGTTAATAACGTGCAAGC
>QAMI01000007.1:0-9208 GCA_003150395.1 Candidatus Gastranaerophilales bacterium
TCAAGAAACCGGCGGTAGAAATGGTAATCTAATTGTTCAAATAAAAGATCGTCCTTGTTTAGACCTCTCCCCCGGAACATATAATCTTCTAGGTCGCGTTTCTCATTGGTATATCCAAAATATGTCAACTAAGATGGGTAACTGGAATGCAACTAAAGGTGTAATGTACAGCCCCGAAAATTTTGAAGTAGTCGGCGGCCAAGAAAATGCTGTTAATGTAGAATTCACCGAAGAACCATGTAGTAGGCCATCCGCCAAAACCGGCACGCTAGTGTTGACAGTAAATACCAACGGTAATGGCATGACCAGTTATGATATAAATATAGGCTCTCAGCGCTCAACCGGCAGCGGGAAATGGAAAGATGCTCAACAAATAACAATTCCAGGTCTTCCCACCGGTGAGCAATCTCTAACCGCCAAAAGCTGTATGGGCGATTTTGGGGGTTCAAGTTATACCAAAGGTACGGTAGGTATACGTCCAAGCAGCGTAAACATCCCCGCTAATGGAAAAGCTTATGCTGATATCGATTGCAATCAAGGTGGCGGTAGTTCAAAAACTCAAGTAACCGTAGTCTGGGAAGCCAAAGGATGTTCTGCAGCCAAAGGCGGTGTAATCCTAGGAGCAAACAAATACAACATCCAATTCGGCGAATCCCCATCCGGTTCAGTAAGCAAAGAAGTAGCTCCGGGCAACTATTTAGTTCTAGCGAATATAGGGGTACGAGAAAATTCAGGCAATCAGTTAGGCGAATGGAAAACTCCAGCTGATCATTCCGTAAGTCCGACCTCCCTAACCGTAACTGAAGGGCAAACCTCAACCGTAACCATAAAAACCTCTTGTGATGGCAGTCCTGTCGACCAGAAAGGTAAAGCAACAGTAACAGTAAAATGGAATGGTTCAGATTGTGATGGATTTAAAGGTACTTTAGAAACTAAGGGGTTTAGCTGTCGATTTGGAGATGGCGCTTCAGGCTCAACCTCATGTACTGTAGACGCCCCTGTTGACCTTTCATTCCCTTCAAGTTTAAGTGGTGAGGGTGCTTATCAGGTTCTTCAAAATGGAAGCTGGGTATACCCTCCAAACTTAATGTCCGTGTCTCCAACTAGCTTGAGCTTAAAACCTGGTGGAACAGGTACCGTAACCGTAACAACAAAATGTGATGCCTCTGTTGATGAGGAAGATCATTCTTGTGGAATAAGTTTTACCAGTACAGGTAATACAGGTGGGGCAGCACAAGGTGTATGCCATGCCACAGGAGGAAACGGATATGACGGTTCAGTAACCTTAAGCAAAGGAACTTCTTACAAAGGCGAATTAAAAAATTTGGTCTGCGGTTACAGTTATACAATAAGCTGTTCCGGCAGCGGTACTGGTTCAACCTACAAATTGACTCCAAGCCCGAGCTCTATTTCAAGATTGACTGGTACTCAAAATGTGACTGTGAAGTTTGAACTTGCTCAAGAAAGTGCTACCTCAAGCTGTAACTTTTTGTATAGAGTATTCAGTACCGGTACTTCATATAATGGATTTGCCGGCCAAGTAATCTATAGTTTAAGCTGCAGCGGAAAGGGAAGGTTTAGCTCGGGCAACACAATAAAAGTCAATCTGCCTTGCGCATCAGATGTTGTATCGATAGATTTAGGTGGTAAAACCGGTGATGAGATAGGGTCAACTGGCAAGTTGCAAACAGCCCTTTATGAGAATTGCCTTCCTCAGTCCTGTATGTACTCAGTTAATACTTGTGCTACAGTCAATGTAAAAGGCAAGGAATCAACCTGGGTAAAAGTTAGTTCAACAGAAACTGGCTTAAATTAGTCAAAAATACTTTTTGCTCTAAAGGCGCTTGCTAGCAAGCGCCTTTTCTATTTCCTTCCTTTACATATAATTTTCACTGTGTATAATATTTTTGGAAAACTAGTTTTAAAAGGCAGGATATGAGTAAATATTTATTGGAAATTGGAACAGAAGAATTACCTTACAGATTTATACCGTCGGCTGTAAATCAGCTTAAAAAACTTTTTGAAGACTTTTTGAACGAAAATAAAGTCGGCTTTTCTGATGTAAAAGTTTATGCAACTCCGCGAAGGCTTGCAGTTATCGTTGACGGTTTGGAAAGTAAAAGCCCGGATGAGGTTAAGGTTGTTAAAGGACCGGTTAAGAAGGTTGCCTACGATGAAAACGGAAATCTCTCAAAAGCCGGACTCGGATTCGCTAATAAAAACGGTGTTTCTCCTGAGGAATTGTATATAGAAAATGATTATTTACATGCCAAAATTCAAATTAAGGGTAAATCCATTATTGACCTTTTGCAGGAAAATGTTCCGGCATTAGTTCTCAAGCTTCAAGGCTCCCATTTTATGAGATGGGCTGACAACGAAGAAAAGTTTTCTCGTCCTATCAGATGGATTGTTTCTATTCTTGACAAAGAAGAAGTTAAAATAAAAATTATTGATAAAGAAAGTTCCAATCTTTCACGCGGCCACAGGTTTGCACAGCAAAGCGTTGTTATCGGGCATCCGGATGATTATGTGGAATTAATGCGCAATTGCTGTGTTATTGTTGATCAAAACGAACGCAGACAACGAATTATTGACCGTGCAAAGTCTGAGGCTGCAAAATACGGTGCAGAACCTTATTATACAGAAGATTTACTTGATGAGGTTACTTACATTACCGAATATCCAGTTCCGGCCGTTTGCGATTTCAGCGAGGAATATCTTAAGCTTCCGGAAGAACTTGTTGTAACAGTTATGGCTGTTCATCAGAGATATTTTGCGCTTTACAAGGATGGAAAACTTATCAATAAATTTATTACAATGACAAACTACCTCGGTGATGAGTTTGAAAATATTAAAGCTGGCAATGTAAGGGTAATCAAAGCAAGACTTGATGATGCCGTATTTTTCTTTAATGAAGATACCAAAAAGCCGCTTGAAGCTTATGTTGATGATTTAAAAGGAATTACATTCCAAAAAGGTATGGGCTCAATGTTTGATAAAGCTCAGCGTCTTGTTTCTTTATCAAAAACGATTTGCGCACAGTTAGGAATTTCCGATTCACGAACAATTGAGCGTACTGCACTGCTTTGCAAGGCCGATTTGACAACAAATCTTGTTTTTGAATTCACAGAACTTCAAGGATATATCGGGGCTGATTACGCACGTGTGTCAGGCGAAGTTGAGGCGGTTTGCGAAGGGATAAAGGAACATTATTTCCCGCTCAATGCTGAAAGCGAAACTGCTAAAGGAAAAGAAGGCCAAATTGTCGGAATTGCTGATAAAATTGACACCATAGCGGCTGTTTTTGCTGAGGGCAAAAAGCCCACAGGTTCCTCTGACCCTCTGGGGGTAAGACGTGCTGCTTTAGGTATTATCAGGACAATTCTTGCGAATAATTTGAAAATTGATTTGGTTCAATTGATTGAAGAAACTTTATTAAATCTTCCTGTTCAGTTTGAAGGCTCATCAATTGTCGACAAATTCAAAAAAGCCGCTGGTGATTGTGTTGGCAGAGTTTCAGGTAAAGTTACCGCTGAAATTAATGAATTTATTGTTCAAAGACTGATTATTTTCCTTTCCGAAAATTATCCAAAGAATGTTTTGGAAGCATGTGCAGCAAACAAAAATCCTCTTGTTGATTTGACCGATTATGTTGAACGCGTAAAGGTTGTTTCAACTCTGGACGCTCCGGCTATGCTTGAAAGCGCAAATCGTGTAAGCCGGTTACTAAAAGAGCCTGTTTCTGCAACTGTTAACAGAAATCTTTTCAATGTTCCGGCCGAAAATATGCTTTTAGAGCAAATCAACACTGTTAATGCAAAAGATTATGAACAATATTTAAAACAACTTCAAGAAATCAATCCGTCTGTTGAAAAATTCTTTAATGATGTTCTTGTCATGGACAAAGACGAAAAAATTAAACAAAACAGACTTGCTTTACTGTCATTATTAAAGCAAAAGTACGACTATATTTGTGATTTCAGCAAATTATAAAGATTTGTAAATAAACTGACAAAAATGGTAAATTATTTTTTTCAGGGAATTTTATAATGGTACAATAGAAGAAACAAAAATTAAGTGTAGTAAATCTAGAGGTAAACACCAAATGCTTAACAGGCTTAAAAATCTCAAAATAGTTAAAAATTTGAAACAAAATTTATCGCCGAAATTACGCTGGCTGATGTTTGCCCATGACAATAGCGACAAATCTTCTGCCGAATATATCAGGATGATTACAGGCGTAGAAGATTTGAAATCCAATTCTGACGAACTAAGGCTGGAAGCAATGGTCAGAGAACAACTCAAAGAAGAGTTCCCGAATATTGAGAACATGAAGTCTTACGAGTTATTAGTAGATGCAGTTATGCACAATTTAAAGAAAAAACAGCTTCAAGCCACCGATAACATTGATTTTTCATAAAATCTTTTTTATTTAAATGTTATCAATATGCAGTAATTCTGCAACATACAAATAATACCTCCTCGGGGGTGTTATTTTTTGTTAATGAAAGATATCTTTATCTTAGTTTAATATTCGTTAAGGAGAAACAAGCATGACGACTACAATTATTGGCGTTGATTTGGAAAACAGGCTTGAGACAGCTCTTGAGTTTCAAAAAATAATTAGTGAATATGGCTGCGAAATTAGAACCAGGATAGGGCTTCATCCTTCAATGAACGAAGTTTGTCTAAATCGCGGGATTGTCCTTCTTGAGGTGAGCGGAAGCGGTGAACATCTGATTGAAAAGCTAAAACAGCACTGGAAAGTTCAGATTATGACTTTTGAGTAAGAAAAAAGTTTAAAAATAAACTTTTGTAAATATTGAATTATCAAACTAGCAAAAATTTTTTTTCAGCTGTCTTCTAAATATCGGGACAAAAAATGATAACGCCCGTAAATGCATATAAAACCACGAATTTGATACCGCAGACAGTCCTTGCAAATTCGCCGAATAAATGCGATAATGAAAAGCAGCCTGTAAGGACAAGCATATTTTACATTAATGATTTTCATGGAAAATCTATAAATATTGAAAGGACGATGACAGCATCAAATGCTTTTGATAATTTTACACCGTCCAAACCAGAAGACAGATTGAAGTTTTCATCCGGAGATATTCAACTTGGTGAAATCGAGAAGGTTAACCAGGTTGCTGTTGCCGGCCAAAATGCTCTTCATATAATGGCGTCGGCTATGGGAAACCACGAATATGATATGCCGAAAAGTGTTCACAAAATTATCCCGGATATGAAATATAAACTTCTTGCCTGCAATATTGATATAAGACCTGAATATCCGCTTTCCAAAAAAGTCGAAAAATCTTATATTCAAGAAATTAACGGTCATAAATACGGAGTTATCGGAACCTCTCCGACTGACTTGATTTCCCGGTTAAAATACAGCAGATTATTTGAAAAACACGAAATTCATAACATTGATAAAACAATAAATGACATTCAACAAGAGGTTGATAAATTAAAATCCCAAGGCATTAATAAAATAATTCTTCTTTCACATCTCGGCTACGGTTATGACAGAAAAGTTGCTCAAAAGACTGATGGTATTGATGTAATTCTTGGGGGACACTCCCACAATCTAGTGCTAGATGTAAAAGAGGGGGAAAATCTGCTCTATGACAAATCCGGAAATCCAGTTGTAATTACTCAGGCAGGCCGCGACGGTAAGTATTTTGGAATTCTAAATCTTGAATTTGACCAAAACGGCGTGATTAAAAAAGTTCAGAATAATGTAACACCGACAAGAGGTTTCAAACGCAATGCGCCGCTCAGGTATGTATTTGAAAAGATTCTTGGAAAACCGGAAATTGTAGGAGTTGTAAAATCAGCCCCTCCGCCGATTACAAATGATTTGACAGATCCAAATCCTCACGCACAATTTATTGTTGATTGTATGCGAAAAGAACTTGATGCTGATATCGCGCTTTTAAGTGCAGCAAATGTCAGAGGGTATTTTGAAAGCGGCAACCTTGATACAAGAGTTTTGGAGGATATGTCTCCTTTCAAAAACAATCTTACTATAACTCCGTACACCGAAAAAGAAATAGTAGAGGCATTAAAGGCAACCGCAAAATCCGTTGTAAATATGAATAACAAGCCAGGAATTATTCATACCTCAGGTTTGCGATACTGCATAAATAAAAACGGTGATATCTCCAATCTTTATTTTATTGATAAGAACGGTAAACAGCATAAAATTGATGTAGAACATCCTCGTGAAGACAAAATCTACAGAACAGTAATAAACGATTACTACGCAATGGGTAAGGATAATTTATCAATGCTTAACAAAATAGATTGGGCTGAAAAGATATTTGATTTTGATTTTACCAAATGCGTAAAAGACCATTTCAAAAAAGACCAGACTCCGGTAGAGATCAAAGACGACGGCAGAATAACATTTATATAACAAAAAGGCTCCGGTTAAGGAGCCTTTTGCTTTATATTTCTTCAGTTAATTTCACATCTCGGTAATAAATGTTAGCTATTTCATACTGGTATGCCATCGTAATCAATATAATTGTGTATGCTACAAATGGCAATAGCACGTATATAAAAATGGCCCTGTTATCTTCGGAAGATAGCCCAAATACAAGCATAGATATAAGATATACAATACCTATAATTGGCAAAGATAAACAAAATATTTTTAAATCAAGTATCAATACCGATAGTATAACTTTGGGTAAATATGAAAAGACCTTGCCTATAGAAACATTACCTTTAATCTGATATGTTTCGGCAAATCTTGCAAAAATTATTCCCGCTGTAAAATTCCAGCAAAAAACAAACGGAATTGAGGCTATTGCAACGATAAATCCAAGAATTGGCACCAAAAGACATAAATATATTATTCCAAATACCAGCCCCCATGCAAAAACAAAGCAAATAAGTTCAAATGTATGTTCAAATAACCCTTTGTTAATTTCCGGCATGATTTGAATAGCCTTAACTTTTTGGTAATCATCTTCATGATCGCGATAAACGCAATATTTCACTGCATTGTGAGTAAAATGCATAAAATAAAGCCAAAATAAAAGACTTGTAACAATTGAACACAAAAAATAAAGAACAGGATTTTTGAGTCCGATTTCAACGCATAATAAAAATCCTAGACCAAATAAAAACAAGTGTTTTTGTAGCACATTTTTTCCTTTGAACAGTTTTTGAAACCCCTCAATTAAACCACCAGCCATAAAAAATCCTTTCAAATTAAAATTAAGTAATAACATAATATATAATATGTTTATTCGCATAATAAATATATTATATTATATTATATTATATGTAACCCTCTTTTAGGTGTAAAATTTTTATGCTAAAATTTTTGTATGGAAACTGAACTAAAACAACTTATATCAATTCTTAAACCTCGAGTTGAAAAAATAAAGGAGTGTCTTTGACCCTGCGGGACTGCAAAATAAGCTTTCGGTGCTGGAAAAAGAAATGCAGCAGCCGGATATCTGGTCAGATAAAGACAAGGTTTCAAAACTAGGCGCTGATATAAAAGAAATCAAAGAAAATCTAGACATGCTTTCTCGCTGGAAATCTGTGCTTGAGGATTCTGAAGTCGCCATTGAAATGCAGGATGCAGACTTGATTTCAGAGTCGTTTGAATACGTAAAAAGTCTAGAAAAAGAAGTTGATAAATTTGAAATTCAACTTATGCTGGGCGGCGAGTATGATGAAGCCGACGCTATATTAACTATTAATGCAGGAGCTGGCGGAACTGATGCACAGGATTGGGCAAGCCTGCTTTTGCGAATGTACATGCGCTGGGCTGAAAACAAAGGCTGGAAAGTGGATTTATTGGATAAGCTTGATGGTGATGAGGCTGGTATAAAATCTGCTACAATAAAAATTACAGGGAAATATGCATTTGGCTATGCAAAAGCTGAAAAAGGCGTACATAGACTTGTCAGAATTTCGCCGTTTAATGCAAACGGAAAACGCCAGACAAGCTTTGCTTCTCTGGAAGTTTCTCCAATAATTGAAGATTTTGAAAAGACAATAACGCTTCCGCCTGAGGAGTTGGAAATTGATACAATGCGTTCAGGCGGTGCAGGGGGCCAAAATGTTAATAAAGTGGAAACTGCAGTCAGAATTCTTCATAAACCTACAGGCATTGTTGTCAAATGCCAGCAGGAGCGTTCACAATTACAAAATAAAGAAAATGCTATGCAGATTTTGGCATCAAAACTTTTAGCAATTCGGCAGGCTGAACATGAAAAGAAGCTCGCAGAATTAAAAGGAGAAAATGTTGATATAAATTTTGGTTCCCAAATCCGTTCATACGTTTTCCATCCATACAAAATGGTAAAAGATCACCGCACAGGTTTTGAAGTTGGAAACGTAGATGCAGTTATGGATGGTGATATCGATGAATTTATTGATGCATATTTAAAATCCCAAGCCTCTGTATTATAATATTGCATTTGTTCTTAAAATAGTATAAAATAAATTTAGTATTGACTATTCATAAGATAAGGAGCTGAAAATATGAATATAACTGGATTTAACGGGGGGGGGGGCACCCGCAAAATAAGCTCCTAAAGGGTTTTGTAAATGTTTTTGGCAATAACGCCGTTGCTTTTACCATGTCAGAAGTTTTGATAACTCTCGGTATAATTGGCATTATTGCAGCCATGACCTTGCCAGGATTAATAGGCAAATATCAGTTCAAAGCTTGGGAAGTTGGTTTAAAAAAACAGTATTCACTTCTTCAAAATGCGATTAATCTGGCGGTAAACGATGAAGGTATTCAGGCATGCTATACCTATTTCCCAAAAGGATCAATCTCATATAGGGCAGAGTTTGGTGATTGCGAACTTTTAGAAAAATTTCTTATATCTTCATTAAAACTAAAACCTTATGATGATAGTATAAAAGAAAAATATGCAAAAAGAACAATTATACATTCTGAGGGTGGAAAAAGTATCAATTGGAATTGTAGTTATGACTGGTTAGTTTCAACGTCTGATGTCTATAGTGGTAATGACGGTACCATATATATGTTTAAGGTATATTCAACGCCAGCACTCTCAATTATTATAGATGTAAATGGAGAACAGGGACCGAATAGATGGGGATATGATGTATTTTTCATGGGCTTATCTAACCATAACGATTACAACAATCCGAGTCCTAAAATTCTTTTGACAGATGAATTTTGTTCAATAATAGAAAAAGG
>QAMI01000007.1:12594-27421 GCA_003150395.1 Candidatus Gastranaerophilales bacterium
TCCGAGTCCTAAAATTCTTTTGACAGATGAATTTTGTTCAATAATAGAAAAAGGAGGGCGTTTCCCGCGCACAATCTTAAGAAATCAGGAGGTTGATTCGGATACTGATAGCTATTGGTAATATGTCCAGCTGGCTTTTTAAGAAAGTATTTTTTTATGGCAATCTGTTCCGCCTGTTTTTATGAGATTGTATTTTTCTGCAATCTTTTTAGCTGTTCCTGCGCGGTGAAACTTCACGAACCTTCTGAATCTGGGGTAAGGATAATGAACTTCAATGCCGTCCAATCCCATTGATATCAATTTTTTAGCCATCCTATCCATTGAAAAGCACCAGCAGCATGCCGGATGTGCCCAAACTGCAATTCCGCCGGCGTTATGAATTGCTTTAATCAGCTTTCTTAAATTTCTTTTTGGAATAAGTCTGATAACATTCCATTCGGTTTCGGCTTTATTTTTGGCGAAAAATTCTTTAAGTTCTGTATTGTCCTTATCAACTCCGTAAGCCAAAAGATGCATAAATACATGCCCGCACCATACATCAAATTCAACTCCGGGGATTAATACAGGGCTTGCTGCGGAATTTCTCTCAGTGTATCCATTCATCGTGTTATGATCAGTAATTGCAATATACTTATAGTTTTTAGCTTCAGCCTGCCTGACCAGTTCGTCAAAATCACCTTCTCCATCAGAATAATCTGTGTGTACATGAAGGTTTACCCGTTTTAATTTAAAATCTTCCTCTTTAAAATTTTTGATTAATTCTTTGTAATCTAACATTGTCTTTCTTTATTTATTTGTACTAAAATTATTATACAACAAGGGAGAAAATATGGGTAAATATAAAGTTAGTGAAAGTGCATTAGGGGTATTATGGGAAGGATTAAAATTATACTGCATATTTTTCCAAAAATACTCATTATATATGCTATTTCCTGTTTTCGGCCAATTTATCGGTCTAGCCTGGGTTTTTAGCATGACTTATCTTTTTACAAGTAATGCTGACTATTTAATAAATGAAATTCCTGCATTAAATAACATGAGTGCTTTTTTAATCTGTCTTATGCTGATAGCTTTACCTGGTTTAATTTTGTGGATGAAAGCTTTTTGGGATTACCTGGTTTCATACGGCGCATTGAATTCAATGACTGAAGCTGCAATGTCAACAGGTAAAATTTATGATTTCCCTGCGCATAACGCAGTTGTAACACGAAGAGCAGGAACTTTTATTCTGATTTGGCTTTTGTTCAGTATTTTTTCTGCTGTTGCATCTTTTCCGTTAATGTGGATTTTAGGGTTAATCTTTTTTGTATATTTTGTTTTGATATTCCAGGTTTTTACGTTTGAAGAAAATGTTTCTGCAACCGGGTGTTTCAAAAGAAGTCTTATGCTGATAAAAGGAAATTTTGCAAGGACTCTTGCAATAATGACTGTTTTATTTGCACTAACTTATTATTTTTTGGAAATAGGAATTTCTGTAATCTTCGACGCAATAAAACTAACGCCGCTATTTTTGAGCTTTCTTGAAGGCTGGGCTTCCACAATTCCTGTTGATGGAATAAATTCAATACTTGCAATGGCAAATTCACCGCAGATAACACCGCTTGATATTTCCAATTTCGTTGTACAACAGATAATTTTCATGCTGGTTGTAGGTTTCACTTTACCTTTAAGAAGTATTGTCTGGACTTTGTGGTATAAAAATTTAAGCGGACGAGACGGCGTTCCGGCAGTTGTCAGAAAGGGCGGCAGGAAAAAACTTGACCCCGAAATTTTGAAACGTGCACAAAAAAAGGACGAAAATTAATACAGGAAAAATTATTTCATGTTTATTTGCAAAAACTGTAAATCAATTGATAAATTTGAATTGATGTTTTCACCGGATTATCAAGGCGAAAGACGATTTGCGCAGAGATACAATGACAAAAATGAAATAGAAATATCAGTTGACGGTTACACGTTTATTCCTGATTTAAAATTCATGAATGAACATGCTGTATGCAGATACTGCGGACAAATTTACATGTGGGATTACAATTAGAGGTAAAAATGAGAAAGAATAGACAAAACAACGAACTTAGAAAAATAAAATTCACAAGAAATTATACAAAGCACGCTTATGGGAGTGTGCTCGTAGAATTCGGCGACACAAAGGTTATAACAACAGCTTCAGTTGAAGACGGTAAGCCAAAATGGATGGACAAAGACGACAATCGCGGCTGGCTTACTGCCGAATATTCTTTGCTGCCGTCCTCAACTAATACTAGATGCCAGAGAGAGAGGACAAAAATTTCGGGTCGTACTCAGGAAATCCAACGGCTTATTGGCAGAAGCCTCAGAGCGTGTCTTGATTTAACTAAAATTTCGGATTTAACAATAACTATTGACGCCGATGTAATTCAAGCAGACGGCGGAACCCGTACTGCAAGTATTTGCGGCGGTTATCTTGCATTATGTGATGCTGTAGAAAAACTTCTGGAAGAAGGAAAACTAAGAGAAAATCCTATTATCGAACCGGTCGCAGCAATATCAGCAGGAATTGTAAATGATGAAGTCCGGCTGGATTTAAATTATGAAGAAGACTCACACGCGCAGGTCGACGCAAATGTCGTTCTCACAAAAAGCGGCAAAATAATAGAATTTCAAACAACGGCAGAAGGTGCTCCTTATGAACAGACGCAAATGCTTGAGATTTTTAATATAGCTCAAGATGGTATTCAAAAAATTATTGATAAATATAATTTAATTTAGTATAATCTCTATACAAGAAAGGAGAATTTATATGAAAAAACTTTTAGTTTTAACTATTCTTATGGCAATGACAATCGGTTTGCAGGCTCAGGCAGAAGAACCCGATACATACTCTGGTCAATTGATACAAAAATATACCCAAAAAATAACTGACACAGAAAAGGAAATGCGGCAGCGCCACGAAGCGCGCGAAAAAGCTATCCAGGAGCAGAGAGAAAAACAGAATGCCGCTATAGAAAATAAACTTAAACAAATAGAAGAGCAAAAAAAACAAAGAGAAGAAGCTAACGCAAAAAAAATTCAGGAAATTGAAAAGCAGCGTCAAGAACAAAGAGACGCAATGAATAAAAAAGTTGAAGAATTCAATAACCAAATTGAAGCTGCTAAAAAACAAAGAGAAGACGCTTCTAAAGCTCGCCAGCAAAAAATTGAAAGAAAAAAACAACTTTGGAATGAATTAATTTCAGAATAAAGGAGAATTTATGAAAAAGATTTTAATAAGTTTAATGGCATTAACTATTTTGTCCTCAACTGCAGTATACGCTTCAGACACACCGATTTCAGACTGGATTAACAGCAAAACTTCAAAAATAACTCAAAAAGAGAAATCAGCAAGTCAAAAGGCCGCAGAAAGAAGAAAAAAACAACAGGAAAAGGTTGCAAAACAAAAAGCAAAACAGTTAGAAGCCAGAAAGAAACGCCAGGAAAAACTTAAAAAAGAACAACAAAAAGCCGCTGCAAAACGGGCTGAACAGCAAAAACAAGCTGCAGAGCGTAAACAGAAAGTGCAAACTAAGAAAAAACAGTTAAAAGACTTATTCACAGTTGATTAGTCTTAAAATACACGAGAGGACGTCAAAGGCGTCCTCTTTCAATTTCTCATAATTAAAAGTCTTATGGCAAAAACACTTTGCTTGTGATAGAATTTATATGAAAGAAGTTTTAAATGCAGATTACAGAAGTTTTAACAACCTCAAAAATTATAGTAAAAACTTTACAAAAACTCAGCATTGACGCTGTATTTGGGTATCCTGGCAGAGCAGTTTTGGGAATTTATGATGAGCTTTCAAAGCAAAATGATATAAAACATTATCTTTTGCGTCATGAGCAGAGTGCAGTTCACGCAGCGGAGGGTTACGCAAGAACAAGCGGCAAATGCGGATTTGTGTTTGTAACTTCAGGGCCGGGCGCTTCAAATACGGTTACAGGTCTTGTGAACGCTTATCTTGACGGCTTTCCGGTTATAGTTATTTCCGGACAGGTTGACAGCAGGTTAAGCGGAAAAAATTCTTTTCAGGAAATCAACTTTGCAGAGATTATCAAATCCTGCACAAAAGCGGTCTTCAAAATCGAAAGCGCAGCAGAACTTGAAACTACTTTGCTTCAAGCTTATTTAATTGCAATGAGCGGAAAAAAGGGGCCGGTTGTCATTGATATTCCGCAGAATATACTGTTAGAAGAAACAGAATACAAAAATCTTGCTTTACCATCAGACAAAACCGGTGAAGTATCGAGCCTTGATGTTATAAGAGTTTTGGAAGTATTAAATTCATCAAAATCACCTTTAATCGTATGTGGCGGCGGAGTGTTACATGCAAAAGCTTCAAAAGAACTTCTTCAATTTGTAAACAGAACTAATGTTCCGGTAGTTTCAACAATGATGGGGCTTGGGGCTTTCCCGCAAATCCATCCGAACTACGCTGGCATGATAGGAATTTTCGGGGAAAAAACAGCAAACGAACTTCTTTTAAACTCTGATACGTTGCTAGTTTTAGGAGCAAGATTTAATGATAGAATTACTGATGCGTTCAATTCTAAAGAACTAAACAGTAAAACTATTGTGCAGGTTGATATCAATTCTAAAGAATTAATCTTAAACTTATCTTCAGATATTCCTTTGAATATTGATATAAAGGGCTTTTTAAAAGCTTTGTTGAATAATCTTCCTGAAAACCTTCATTTTGACTACTTTCCGACAGAAGCTGTTTCAGAACGCATTATTGAAGAAAAATTTACTACTGCAAAGATTATGAAGGCCTTGTATACATTTACAAATGATTTTGCGCCGGTTATTGCTGCTGAAGTTGGCCAACATCAGATTTCTCTGGTTAAAAATTATAAATTTAATTCACCGGGTAAACTTTTAGTTTCAGGGGGACTGGGCACAATGGGATTTGGTTTTCCGGCGGCAATCGGAGCGTCAATAGCTAATGAAAACAAGCAGCCTGTCGTTCTTGTGACCGGAGACGGCTCGTTCCAGATGAATTTGCCAGAACTTGCAGTTTGCAAAGAACATAATCTGCCCGTCAAGATTTTCATAATAAATAATTCCGGTCTGGGAATGGTTCGTCAGCTTCAAGACGAACAGTTTTCCGGAAGACACTACGAAACTGAGCTTACAAATCCTGATTTTGTAATGCTTGCAAAGAGTTATGGCATTGATGCTGTTCGAGTTGTTAGAGAAGATGAAATAATTCCGGCATTGGGAAAAGCCTTTGAAACAGAAGCCCCATTTGTTATAGAATTTGTTACAGACCCTCAAGAGGTTGTGTAATCATCCTTCACCCGAATTTGTAGCATTCGCTTTGCAAAAAGCGGGCTCAAGTTGAAATTCTTTCCTCATCTTTACCAGTTAAGGTGAAATTAAAAACGTAATGCACTTATCGTCTCAACGTCTTGTCGTCTTAACCTCTTCTCCAAATTCCTCTCCAATGTGTAAGAGCACACTTCGTGTGCTAATCAAGCATATTGTAAACCCGGCGGATTTCTTGAATATCCTGCCACATTTGCCACTTTGGGCTGCCCTTTTCTCGAGAGTCGTTTCTCAAAAGATATGACGGATGGTAAATAGGCATCATTTTTGAGAAATTCGGGCCGTCAAACCATTTTCCGCGGATTTTCGTAATTCCCTGATTTGTATTCAGAAAAGATTGAACTGCAACACGGCCGCAAAGCAGAATGATTTTCGGTTTTAAAATCTCTATTTGTGCGTCCAAATATTCCCGGCAAGCGGCTTTTTCTTCCGGCAAAGGGTCGCGGTTTTCAGGAGGACGGCATTTAAGTGTGTTGCAGATGTAAAGGTGTTCTTTGCGCGAAAATCCTACTGACGCAAGAATTTTGTCCAAAAGCTGACCTGCTTTGCCGACAAAGGGTTCGCCTTTCTGGTCTTCATAAAATCCCGGGGCTTCACCGATAAGCATCATTTTGTGATTTGGAATTCCTCCTGAAAATACTGTGTTTGTACGGGTTTTACAAAGTCCGCACTTTTCGCATTTCATGCATTTTGCTTTGACTTTTTCAAGTTCTTCTAATTCGGTTTGTGAAACTGAAATCATAGCTGGTTCAATCCTTTATTTGTTTATGTACTTTCTTTTCTTTTTGTTGCGGGCAAAAAGAAAAGAAAGTACCCAAGTTCACAACTGGCATTGATTGAGTGAAGCCATTTTCTACGGCTCGTCCCTCGCCTTGAAAAGAAGGCAAGAAAAATACGCCCCCATTTACATTCACTAAGTCAGAGTTAAGCTCGCAAACTCACTCCTCTCAATTTTGAACTTTTTGAACACCCGTTGCTTTTGCCGCTCAGACAATGCTCGCTCGTTGTCCTCTAACTCAGTGCCTGTAGGTCATTCCCCGTCGGTTCGCTTAGGTACTCCTTTGAAAAGTTCATCAAGTGAAATTTCCAGCGCGTTTGCAATGTCATAAATCATCAATGCCGACGGAGTTTGTCTGTATTGCTCAATTTGGCTTATTGAATGTTGACTAACATTGATTTCAAAAGCCAAATCTTGCTGCGTTAATTCTTTTCTTATTCTTGCCGTTTTTATGTTCAGCGCTAAATTTTTCAATCTTGATTTTTTCATTTTATTTATTATTTCATATTGACATTATTTAATCAAATATGTATAATACTAATATTAGTAATATACGTACAATTAATATTGGTAAACATACAAAATTAGGAGTTAACTTATGCCACAACCGGAATTTACAGATGAATATGCTTTTGTTGAAGAAGCCCACACGCGTTTGCTCGAAATTAATAATTTCGTCAAAATCCTTAAAGCTGTCGTTTTTCAAGATGACGACGTCTATTATTTACAGGATTTTGTTGAATTAATTCTGCAAAAACAATACGAGTTGTCCGATTTTCTGGAAGAAGCGCTCGCAAAACCTATTTTTCCGGTGTTAAAACAGAAATAACACAGTTTTTAATATCAAGATATTTTTTGGTTGTTTCATTCAAGTCTTCAACCGTTATACTGTTCAAATCTGCCAAATACTGTTCAACAAGTTTCAAATCGTCGCAAACCGTCATATAATAACCGATTGTTTCGCCGATTTCAGAAACTGTTTCTGCCGAATAGGCAAAACGAGTCTTAATTTTCTTTTTCGCTTTCGCTAACTCTGCATCTGTAATTCTAATTTCCGTAAGCTTTCTCAATTCCTCTTTAATCAAATCAAGTGCCAAATCTTTTGCGTCGGCTCTGAAATTCGCCTGAATAAAGAAATTGTCACCGTCTTTGAACTGGTAATGTTCTGCCGAAACCATATTGAAAAGTGCATCTGTGCGTTTTTCAATTAAGTTTTGATACATTCTTGAACTTGTGCTGTCGCCAAGAATTATGCTGATAATATCAAGCTCAATTGTCGATTTTATATCGCAAGCTTTTGGCCCAAGCCAGCCCAAAATCGCATAACCTGTATTAACATGCGCTTTATCTTCAAAATATTTTGTTTCCTGCGTTGGTGAGTCAATTTTGTTTTCACGTTTGGGCGCATTTGGTCTGCCTTTGAAGTCGAATTCCTTTTCAACTTTTTTAAGAACTTCTTCTTTATCAAAATCGCCGACAATAATCGTTGTAATATTTTCCGGAGAATAAAAAGTCTGATAATAATTCATTATATCATCGCGTGTAACTTGAGAAATGATTTCAGGCGTTCCGATTACGTCGCGTTTGTAGGGGTGCGCCGTATACATTTCAAAGTTGCATTTGTTATAAACCTTTGTCCAGGGCTGGTCTTTGCGCATTCTGATTTCTTCAATTACAACATGTCTTTCGCGTTTTTCTTTTACATGCGTGTCATTTAAATCAAATACCGGCCCGATTTCTGCCTCCGGAAGCACCGGGTCAAGCATCATATCAGCATGAAGTTCAATTGCAAGGTTCAAATCTTTACAGTTTTCGCCGCGTGGAAGAGTTACATAATAAAAAGTATAATCTTTCCAGGTCGCAGCGTTCACAATCGCGCCTTTTGCCTCCAAAATCCTGTCAAATTCGCCGGCTTTATGTTTATGAGTCCCTTTAAACATCAAATGTTCAAGAAAATGTGAAATCCCGTTAATTCTGTCATCTTCGTTTATTGAACCTGTTTTAACCCAGGAACTTACATTGACAAGTTCTCCTTCTTTATGTGCAAGAACAATTTTGTGTCCGTTTTCGCGTTCGTAAATTTCTACTTCTTCTGTAAGATACGGATATTTAACGGTTGATTTCTTCATATAACTCTCTCCTGACTTTTTATTTTAGTATAC
The DNA here is from genome assembly GCA_003150395.1 of Candidatus Gastranaerophilales bacterium. Lineage (GTDB taxonomy): Bacteria > Cyanobacteriota > Vampirovibrionia > Gastranaerophilales > Gastranaerophilaceae > Scatenecus. The sequence continues at coordinate 20,876 of QAMI01000007.1, forward strand.
CTCAAAAATTTATTTTTGGTGTATCATGAAATCATGATTAACCGATTAAAAAACAAAGTCGTAGTTTCAGTTCAGGCAATGCCGTCAGAGCCTTTATATTTGGAAAAATGTATGGCGGCTATGATGAAATCTGTTGTAAAAGGCGGTGCCGGCGGGCTTAGAGTTGCAGGTGTCAGAGATGTTAAAAATGCAAAACGGCTTTTTGATATTCCAGTAATCGGGATTACAAAGCCGGACGTAATTCCGCCAAACTGGCAGGAAATTGTTTATATTACACCGGAATTAAAGGACGTTATTTCCTTAATCGAAGCCGGCGCAGACATTATTGCTTTCGACGGAACTCAGCGCAAGCGTCCGAATGGTGCTAAGCTTGAAGAACTTATAAAGTATGTAAAAATTAATAAACGGGTTTCGATGGCAGATATTTCAACTCTTGAAGAGGGATTAAAAGCGGCCGAGATGGGTGCTGATTTGCTTTCCACAACTCTTTCTGGCTATACCATGGAATCGCAGGGAAAACCTGACGGGCCGGACTTTGAACTTCTTGAAGCGCTTGTAAAACAAACCGACGTGCCTGTTGTTTTAGAAGGCAGAATTTGGGAGCCGGATGAGGTTGACAGAGCTTTTGAACTTGGCGCTCATTGTGTTGTAATCGGGTCTGCAATTACCCGTCCGCAGCTGATTACAAAGCGTTTTGTACAAAGACGAAAATAAAATTCTTGCGGTATTTCTATCAGGGGTTGTGAATTTTAAAGGAAAATAATTTATGAAAAAAGCTTTAGCCATTGATATTGGCGGAACAAAAATCTATAACACGATTGTAAATGAAAGCGGGGAAATTGTTGCTGAAGTTGAAAAGCGTTCAACTCCGAAAACTTTTGACGGAATAAAAGATGTTTTGCAGGAAATTGTGAAACGTCATGAAAAAGACGCGGATGTAATAGCTTTTGCAACAGCCGGGGCTGTAAATAATCAGAATACAGCACTCCTTGGCTCGACCGGAAATATTGCTGAAGGATACCCAAAAATGGATTTTCTGGGCTTAAGTCAAAAGAAAGTTTTTGTTGAGAATGACGCAAATGCAGCAGCCTGGGCAGAACATATCTTAGGTGCATCAAAAGGCTGTTCAGACAGTATAATGATTACTCTTGGAACAGGGGTCGGCGGCGGTATTATAGTGAATAACAGACTTTTAAAAGGAAAAAGCGGCACGGCCGGTGAAATGCATTTTAAAATGTTTCCTGACAAGCGCAGATATTGTACTTGCGGAGCTTACGACTGTTTTGAAGCTTACGCGTCCGGCAGAGGCTTAATGCTTACCGCACAGGAATTTACTAAAGTTCCGAATATAACAACTTATGATGTCATAGCTGAAGTTAATGCTGTCTTAAATCTTAAACATTTAGACGGAAACCTTTTAAAAACAGAGCGCTTAATGCAAGAATCTGAAAATAAGTATGTTCAGGCCTTTTTGAAGTGGCAGGATGATATTTTAATTGGCTGTATCGGCCTTGCAAACCTGTTTGATACGGAAGTTATTGTGCTTTCCGGCTCAATGGCTGAATTTGTAGATGTTGAGTATCTTGAAAAAGAGCTTAACAAAGAAATCGTTGCTACCTATACAAAAGTCCGTCATGCAAGTGCAGGAAATTATTCTGGAATGATTGGCGCTGCACTTTTGGCATTGGGAATCGGGGTTAATAAAGAGGTTAACTGTTAAAATGGGAAAAGCCAAGAAAAGAAGTTTTTATCTGGGGATTAACGACCAATTCACAAAGCTTAGCCGCTCGGAAGCTATAAGCCATGTGGTTGAAATGCTTAAAAAGGGCGATAAAGATGTTTATGGACTTATTACTCTTTTCGGTCTTACCGCGGAAGAAATTCTTGAGGCAGGAGCAAGTTATGAAGCGGTTAGAGGGCTTGGAGGCTTGATAAGTTGATTAGTTTTAAAGGAATTTTGGAGGCGGCAAAGCATTCTCGCTGGTATTCATCTGATATGACGGTTTTTTCTTGCCTTGCTTGTTTTTTATTTGCGTTGAGTGCTGGCGGAAATGTTTTAAATGGTCTTCTTGCATTTGTAGGAATTCTTCTTGCGCATATGGCGACAAATCTCTATGATGACTTTGATGATTACAAAGTTTTGAGTAAAGACCCTAGATTTGAAGAGTTTACTCCTGATGTAAAATGTTCTTACCTTAGAAAAGGTGATGCAACAATGGCGGATTTGTTCTGTGTTGTTCTTATCTATTGCGTTTTAGCTCTATTAATCGGAGGATTACTTTTCTTAAGATCCGGGTGGCCGGTTTTAGCACTTGCTGCGTTTGGCGGAGTTATCGTACTGAGTTATCCGAAATTTTCGCGCGCAGGATTGAGCGAAATTGCTGTCGGAATTGCTTTCGGACCTCTTTTGTTTGAGGGAATGTATTTTGTCATGACAAAATCGTTTTCATTGGATGTCTTTATATTGTCGCTTGCAATTTCAATGTTTACAGTCGGTGTTATGTATGTTCACACGATTTTGGACTTTGAGGGCGATAAAGCTGCTGACAAAAAAACAATTGTGCAGCGGATTGGGGACAAAGAAACTGCAATGAAAGGTTTTGTTCTTATCTATTCCCTTGGGTATTTCTTTTTGGTGTTGTTTTCAGTTGTGTCGCAGATATATTTCTGTCTTGGTGCATTGTTGACAATCCCGTTTGTTAGAATGCTTTATAAGGCATTGAAAGCTTACAACGCTGAGGTTCATTATTCGCGCAATAAGGATTATTTAAACGTATTGACAGGAGCAGCAAAAACAATGGCGATTTTTGCGTTTTTTATTTCAATTGGGTTGTTTGTGAATTTAATGGCCGGCAAAATTATTTAGGCAGATTTTCCCAGTATCGTTCGGCACTGTCGTCAGGGTTTATATCATTCAAAGCGTACCAGGCGCAGCCCATTCCGTTGCCTTTTTGTTTGGATTTTATTGAACAAGGATACCCTAGTTGACTTATTCCAGCTTCGGTATGTTCATCTTTTATTTCCTCCAATTCATCGGCAGTATAAAGCTTACTCATCTTAACAGGCTCCCACATACCATTTTTGTTTATATGAAATGTAAAAACATCATGACCAAGACGATTAGGGCCCTTATCAGCGCCATTTATGTCAAAAGTAATGCCTAAATTTCCTCCGTTTAATACTAAATCCATGCAGCTTCCATCTGATAAAAGTGTCATTGGTGTAGCAGTGCCGCCAATATCAATATAAGCATCTTCGGTGTTTGAATAATTTCTTATACGTCTTTTGTATTTGCATTTTCCGATAATTTTTAGTTTGCTTCTGTACATATTAAAGAATTCATTTTTACGATAATACCCTCCACGATTTTTATCGAAGATGACAAATTCTTTAAAAAGGTTGTCTACACCAGCTTCAGCTTTGACAAGCATCAACGCTTCGGAATGTCTGGAGTAGGCTTTTTTTAAGGCGGTTTGCAACGCTTTATTCCGCTGATTGTTAATAAGGCTTGGCAAAGTCATTGCTGCAACAATTCCGATAATGCCAAGTGTGATTAAAACTTCGGCTAAAGTAAAAGCATGTTTTTTCATAGTTCTCCTTGTTTGCTTATTATATTAAACATATTATCAAGATATGCATAAAATACAATATTGACAGAGATTTCTACCTGGCAGATTTGTGCGGTATTTATCACTGCATGTCTACAATTATACACATATAATTCTGTTATGCAAGATGTTGAAAAATATAATAAGTTTTTGGCTGATAATGTTCGCCGCTTGCGAAAAGAAAGACATTTTTCGCAGGAATATCTTGCTGAATTGATTGACCGGAGTAGAGAACATATAAATAGACTTGAAAAATGCAAAGAAACTATTGGTTTTCCAACTTTTATCCGTTTGGCTCAGGTTTTTAATGTTTCTTTGGATGAGCTTGCAGGCTTTGAAAAGTAAAATGGTGTATTCTAAAAATAATATCTCTGTGCTAAACTTATTTCATAAACATAATTAATGAGGATAACTTATGGAGAGCACAAACCAGTTTATAAAACCACTAACATTGACAACCAATGCAAATGGCAATCTCGCAATTGGCGGATGTGACGTTGTAGAATTAGCAGAAGAATACGGAACTCCGCTTTATTTGATTGACGAAGCCACTTTAAGAAGTATCTGTAAAGATTACAAAAAAGCGTTCGCCGGTTACGAAAAAATAAATATGATGTTTGCCTCAAAATCCCTCTGCACAATGGCCACTTCTGCAATTCTTGCGCAGGAAGGATTTGGTTTTGATGTTGTTTCAGCGGGCGAAATTTATACGGTTTATAAAGCAGGCGTTGATATGTCTAAGGTGCTTTTCAACGGCAATAACAAATCATATGACGAGTTATCATTAGCGCTTGAACTTGGGGTCGGAAGAATTTCGGTTGACAATTTTTTCGAACTTACACTTCTGGATGAAATTGCAAAATCGCAAGGCAAAATAATCGATATTCTTTTAAGAATTACGCCCGGAATTGAATGCCACACTCATGAATATATTCAAACAGGGCACTTGGATTCAAAATTTGGATTTGATTTGACGCAAATTGATGATGCGGTCGAACTGATTTTGAATAACTACACAAATCTTAAGCTGCACGGACTTCATGCACATATCGGCTCACAAATTTTTGAAACAAAAGTTTACCATGATGAAATTGAAATTCTTATAAAAGAAATTGCAAGAATTGATGAAAAATTTGGGTTAAAACTTGATGAAATAAATGTTGGCGGCGGTCTTGGCGTCAAATATACAGAGGCCGATGTTCCGCCTTCGACATACAAAATTGCTGATGTGATAATAAACAGCCTTAACGAAAGTATTGAAAAATATGGGATTGAGCCTCCTGCATTATTTATTGAGCCGGGAAGAAGTGTAATCTCAACAGCCGGAGTAACTTTGTATACAATTGGTAGTTCAAAACAGGTACCGCATGGTAAAAAATATGTTGCGGTCGATGGTGGAATGGCTGACAATCCACGTCCATCAATGTATCAGGCAAAATATTCTGCCGAAATTGCAAACAAGAAAGAAAATATTGCTTTACAAACCGTTACAATTGCCGGAAGATTTTGCGAAAGCGGGGATATTTTGATTAAAGATATTAATTTGCCAGAACCGGTAGAAGGCGATATTTTGTGCGTTTATAACACAGGTGCTTACAATTATTCTATGGCTTCAAACTACAATCGGGTACAAAAACCTCAAATGGTTATTGTAAATAATTCAAAATCTGATATTATAGTATGTAGAGAGACATTAGAGGATTTAAGTTCTCATGACAGAATTCCGGATAGGTTAAAGTTAAAGTAAATGTTTGATGAAATTCTAAAATATCTTCAAATGCAAATAGGAATGATGGATTTATCCTTCAGCGGTACAAATGTGCTTGAAATTCTTGTTATTGCCGTTGTATTGTTAGTTTTTTATAAAAAATTCATCAAAAATACTCAATCAGAAAAATTTGTAAAAGGTGCTTTTGTCCTTGTATTCCTGTGGATATTTTCAGAAATCCTTGTGAGATTCGATTTGAAAATAATCGGAGTTTTCTTAAAATCAGTCGTAACTCTTGTTTCTTTGAGTTTAATTGTAATTTTCCAACCGGAGTTGCGTCGTTTTCTCGGATATCTCGGTCAGGCTGATTTCATTTCGAAATTTTTTAACAACAACCAGAAACCTAAAGATGAAAAAATTGATGTTATTAAAGAACTTATTGAAGCTGTAAAGTTTTTATCTAAATCTCATACCGGTGCTTTAATCGTTTTTCAAAGCGATTTGAGCAATACATATTATGACGTTGGAACAAAACTGAACGCAGATTTGTCAACGGAACTTTTATTGACGATTTTTCACCCCAATACACCGCTTCATGACGGGGCTGTTGTGATAAATGGCAGTAAAATTATTTCAGCGGGTGTTCTCCTTCCTCTTACTGAAGACCCGAAACTTAGCTGGAAATACGGAACACGCCACAGAGCAGCAATCGGTATGACTGAAACAAGTGATGCCGCATGTCTTGTTGTCTCCGAAGAAACCGGTGATGTTTCAATCGCGCTTGACGGAACTCTTAAAAAATACGAAGACTTGGTTTCTTTAAAACAGGATTTAGAAAAAATTCTCGGGTACAAAAATTCAGAAGATATTAAAGAAAAAAGAACTATATTTAAAATAAATAACCTTCTTGCTATCAGAAAAACTGAAGATAAAAATTAATAGAAAGATAATTACGATGCCTGAAAGAAAAATATCACTAAAAGAAAGAGTTTTATTTATATTAAATAAATTATGTTTTTTAGCTTTTGGGGCTTTTGTCGCGGCGTTTGCGCTTGAGTGTTTCCTTGTACCGAACAATATTATTGACGGCGGAATTGTCGGAATTTCTATGATTTTAAGCTATTTAACCAAATACAACCTTGGTTTGTTGATTCTTGTGTTGAATATTCCGTTTTTGTGTCTTGCTTTCACTAAAATGGGCAAGCATTTTGTTTTTCAGACGCTTTATGC
>QAMI01000014.1:0-4785 GCA_003150395.1 Candidatus Gastranaerophilales bacterium
GCTAAAATCTGCATACATGTCAAAAAAGAAGCGCAGCGACAGACAGAAATAGTGACAGCCCGCTAAAATCTGCATACATGTTAAAAAAAGAAGCGCAGCGACAAGTAGAAATAAAACTTTTCAATATAAAAAACTCCGGAGATTAATCCGGAGTTTTTTATAAAATTATTCATCCTCCTGCCGTTTAATCATGCCGGATGTCACCGCATACATTGCGGCTGAAATTTCCGCAGTTGAAGTAAACGGACCGTAGGATTTAATAAATTTTGCAACATCAAATGAGTTCAAATACTGCTGAAGTTGAGCTTTTGAAGCTTCTGTCAAATTTGTAGAGGCAATAATATTTTGAATATAATTTGCCGCTTTCTCTTCTACATCCGATTCTGAGTAATCGTCTTGAGAAGACAAATCAACTTTATCACCTTCTTTTTTCTCGGTTTTTGCGGCTTCTTCGGAGGCTTTTTCTTCCTCCGCCTCTTTTAATTCTTCATCCTCATCAATTGCAGCAGCGGCTGATGTGTAAGCCTTTGCTGATACTCCTGAAATTTCCATATTTATCCGTCCTTTCTAAAAAATATTACATGGACGTTTACGGAAAATTTATTTTAAAACTTTAGATTTTATTAAGAAGTGTAAAATTCACTTTTATTTAACAATTCCTTCGGTTTCATTGTACATAATCATGTAAAAATCCGGACTTGTCATATTCGGGTTGCGTTTCATGAATTTTTGCACATCGAACTTTTCCAGATATTTGTCAAGCTTTTCAACAACTTTTTGCCTATCCTTATTTTCTTCCTTAAGCTTCGCAATATAAGAATTTACCATAGCTTTGACTTCATCTTCAGTCAAAATAGGCATGCCGCCAAGTCTGACTTCATCAGGTTCATCTTCTTCCAGGTATTTCTTCAATTCCTCCTTCGGGTCCTCTTTTTGCCTTTTGCCATTGCTGTCAGAAGAGGTCGAGGATGAAATCGCCTTATTAAAAGGATTATTAACCGAATTAAACATATAATGTCTCCTGTTTTTTGTTTTTACGGAATTTTAGAAAAAACCTTTAATTAAATCCTCTGTTTGGAGGAGTTTTAAAAACTTTTCCGCGTGCAAAAAAAACCGCACTTTTGCTCAAAATCACAATTGGTTTAAATAAAGGATGATTTTTTATAAAAAAACATTATAATTTTTGTATGAAGAAGTCATTAATTTTAGTATTAGCTTTAATATTATCTTCAAACAGCAGCGCTTATGCGCTTTTTGGAAAAGACAAGACGCTTGAGCCCGAAGAACGCGGATATGTCGGAACTTTGCCAAATCTTACAAAGCAATATGACACATCAGAACCTGCTGAAAGCTCGCCAATTTTTGAAAAAACCAAAAATTTTCATAGTGCAAATGAATTAAAACCTATTCCGCGTGAAGACCCTGCTTTTGTGAATATTATTCTAAAACCGGACAAAACCAGCCAATACTTAAATGATTTAAATGATTTTATATTAATGCTTGAAAAAATTTATGATTCTATTGAAAATAGAGAGGATGTCCAAAAATTCGTTGCAAGAGTATATTTTTTCAAGAAAAACGCCGATTATTTCCGTGACAAATACGCGACAAAACCTGAAAGTTATTATGTAAGCTATCAAAAAGTTTTAGATTTAAGTCTGCGTGCAAATGCAGTTTCACAACTTCGGGCAGAAGCCGAAAAATACAAACCTTATCTGGCATATTCCGGTGCAGGAAAGGTTTACAATTCAGAAAACATTGACCAACAGCTTGAATATCTTAAAAGCGAAATAGAATCGACAATTGTTATTCTAAAAGAGGCTAAAGAAATTTAGTAAGTAGCTGTTGTTTTTAACATCTCATTCCTCACAGTTAAACTTTACTGTTTTTCTGTTGTTTTCTTTACGCTAAATCTGTAATTAAACGGTTTTTTTTCAAAAATGTTTGTACAGATTGATGCAAGTCTTTTGCCATCTTTTGACTTAAAGTTTAAAACATCCATGCCGTAGTTTGTGTAAAGGAAAAACTCATATGTATCAATAATCTCACGTTCGGGATTTTTTTTATCTGGTTTGTAATGCGTTTCCAGGTTGCATTGCATAACATCTTCGTACTTGAAGTCTTTTGATATTAAAACTTTTCCGAAAGGAGCTTTTTGACTGTATGAACAGCCTTCTTCTTTACTTTTGCAAGTAACTGTATATGTTGTACTGTTTAAATTACTAATCACGATTGCCCCTGCCGTGATTAAAAGAATTATTAATGACATTATAATCAAAGGTCTCTTATTCATTATTTAATTCCCCATTTTTCCTGTAATTTAGATAATTTGCCTGTACGGGCATATTCTTCAAGGAAGAAGTTTGTGTATTCACGAAGTCTTTCGGATTCTTTTCCTTTTCTAAAGGCTATAGCATAAGGTTCTTCAGAATATCTTCCGGGAAGAAGTTCTATTGACTTGTCTGTGTATGTATATCCTAAAAGTACTGAATCATCGCCGATTATAGCTGTTGCCTTGCCGGCTTTCAAGGCTCTGATAGCATCATCATAATCTTTGTAGCCAATTATAGGCGAATCAGGTATTGCATGACGGACATTTGCCTCGCTTGTTGCGCCGAAAACAATTATTACTCTCTGTTTATTAAGTTCTTTCAAAGTTGTTGCAGGATTGCCTTTGTTAACTAAAACAGCTTGACCGGCCTGGTAATACGGGATTGAAAAATCCATCAACTTTGCGCGGTTTTTTGTAATTGACATTGTTGCAATCAAACAGTCAACTTTTCCGGAATTCAGATATGCAATACGGTTTTGTGCTGTTACCGGTACAAATTCAACAGCGTTTTCATACTTATTAAGAATTGATTTAGCAAGATGAGAACCTAAATCAACATCAAAACCGTAATTATAACCATCTTTACCAATAAATCCGAAAGGTTTCGCATCTGCTCTGACTCCTACAATGAGCTTTCCGCGTTTTAAAACAGTTTCAAGATTGCTTTCCTGTTTATCTTTTCTTCCGCAGCCGCAAAGTATTAAACTGAACATTAAACATGTACAAATTATCTTTTTTAACATAAGCTTTCCTTCTTATTGAAAATATAACGAACACTAATCAAAAAGTCAACATAAAAAGAGATGAAAAAAAGCTCCGTTTAAAAAACGGAGCGCTTTAATATGACTATAACTTGAATTTCAAAATTATGCTTCAACGTATTCACGTAATCTTTTGCTTCTGTTCGGGTGGCGGAGCTTTCTTAAAGCTTTTGCTTCAATTTGTCTAATGCGCTCACGCGTTACTCCGAAAAGCTGTCCGACTTCTTCTAAAGTTCTTTGACGGCCGTCATCCATGCCGAAACGGAGTCTTAAGACATCGCGTTCACGCGGGGAAAGCGTGCATAAAACTTCTGCCAGGTCTTCTCTCAAGAGTTCTGACGCTACTGTTTTAATCGGCGCGTCTGCTTCTTTATCTTCAATGAAATCTCCAAGGCGGCTGTCTTCTTCTTTACCTATCGGAGTTTCAAGAGAAAGCGGTTCTTGAGCGATTTTGATTATTTCGCGAAGTTTCGGAATTGAAACGTTCATTTCAAGTGCAAGTTCATCTTCGGTCGGTTTTCTTGAAAGTTCCTGCGCAAGACGGCGGGTCACTTTTTTAAGTTTGTTTATTGTTTCAACCATATGAACAGGAATTCTTATTGTTCTTGCCTGGTCTGCGATTGCTCTTGTAATTGCCTGTCTAATCCACCATGTTGCGTAAGTTGAGAACTTGAAGCCGCGTTCATGGTCGAATTTTTCAGCAGCACGGATTAAGCCAAGGTTGCCTTCCTGAATAAGGTCTAAGAATAGCATTCCGCGGCCAACGTATTTTTTTGCAATGGAAACAACCAGACGCAGGTTTGCCTGAACGAGTTTTCTTTTTGCAATTGCACCAGGTGTTCCGCCTTCAAGAATTTTTCTTGCAAGTTCAATTTCTTCATTTGCAGATAGAAGTTTAATTCTTCCGATTTCTCTCAAATAAAGTCGAACCGGATCATCTACTGCAATACCTTTTGGAACTTCAAAATCGTTTTGATTTTCTTCTTCTGATGAATTCATCATATAGATGTCATCAAGGTGCATTTTTGTTTCAATTTTAGCTGTTACGATATCTTCGATGTTATCGGTTGAAATATCCATATTCATGTAATTTACATCATCATGTTCATGGTCAAGTGAAGAATCCTCGTTAATGTCAGGGATGTTAAGATTGTCGTCTTCCAAGATACTGACAATTGAGGAGTTGGGTTGTCTTTTTTTAGTCATTATTTATTTTCTCCGAATTTAATCTTTTATTTATCTTATCTCTTAGCTGCATTTGTATTTTTAAGGCTTCTGTTTCGTCATCAACAGCACTTTTATATAATTTCCGTAATTTTTCTTTTTCTTGTTCCCGCAGGCATTGATTAATCTTGTTTTTATTTTCTTCAATTACCGTCCTAAAGTCCTCGGGGGATAAATTTTCGAAAGTTTCCGAAATACTTGTCAAATCCGCTAAAACTTGCTGTACGTCCGAGTTTTCGCAGTATTCCGTATATAGATTTTCAATCAATTCCTTTACATTATTTACGGTACATATTAATTTGTCAATTGTTGATTTTACATTTATTAATGTTTCATCGGTAAATGCAGTATTGCCAATCATTTCACTAATTTGGGAGAATGAAAAGTGGCTGTCGGTTACAAAAAAAACACTCAATAAATTTTTTTGCGCTTTTTCAAAAACTGTTACATTTTTTGTTACAATTTTAG